>NZ_WKCD01000001.1:0-128809 GCF_021606625.1 Pseudomonas sp. PA-4-8C | reverse complement strand
GCAATGGCCTTGACCACGTCGAGCAGCGGGTTGTTCTCGAAGCCGTCTTCGGCAACGTTGGCGATGTACATCACAGGCTTGGTGGTCAGCAGGTGGAAGCCCTTGATCACGGCCTTCTCGTCTGCGCCCATGTTCTTCATCAGGCTGCGTGCCGGCTTGCCTTCGGTGAAGTGCGCGATCAGTTGCTCCAGCAGGCCCTTCTGGACCACTGCATCCTTGTCGCCGCCCTTGGCGTTACGCGCGACTTTCTGCAGTTGCTTCTCGCAGCTGTCGAGGTCGGCGAAGATCAGTTCCAGGTCGATGATCTCGATGTCGCGCTTGGGGTCTACGCTGTTGGAGACGTGAATTACGTTCTCGTCTTCAAAGCAGCGGACCACGTGGGCGATGGCATCGGTTTCGCGGATGTTGGCCAGGAACTTGTTGCCCAGGCCTTCACCTTTCGAGGCGCCGGCGACGAGGCCCGCGATGTCGACGAACTCCATGGTGGTCGGCAGGATGCGCTTGGGATTGACGATGGCCGCCAGTGCGTCAAGACGCGGGTCCGGCATCGGCACGATGCCGCTGTTGGGTTCGATGGTGCAGAAGGGGAAGTTCTCCGCCGCAATACCGGACTTGGTCAGGGCGTTGAACAGGGTGGATTTGCCGACGTTGGGCAGGCCGACGATGCCGCAATTGAATCCCATGGTGTTTCCCCTCGGTAAGAGTCAGGCCTTCTGGCTGTGCAGGTTTTTCATCGCACGGTTCCATTCACCGGCGAAGATATCCGGCAGCACGCCGAGGGCAAAATCGATGCTGGCATCGAGTTTTTCCTGTTCGGCGCGTGGCGCACGACCCAGGACGAAATTTGAAACCATACTGGCAACGCCTGGGTGGCCAATGCCGAGCCGCAGACGGTAAAAATTATTCTGATTGCCCAACTGCGCGATGATGTCGCGCAGCCCATTGTGCCCACCATGCCCGCCGCCGAGCTTGAGCTTGGCTACGCCGGGTGGCAGGTCCAGTTCGTCATGGGCCACCAGGATTTCTTCGGGTTTGATCCGGAAGAAGCCCGCAAGCGCCGCGACAGCCTGGCCGCTGCGGTTCATGTAGGTGGTGGGAATCAGTAGACGAACATCCTGACCCTGGTGCGAGAAGCGCCCGGTCAGGCCAAAATATTTGCGATCGGCCACCAGATTGATGCCTTGGGCGTGGGCGATGCGCTCAACAAAAAGGGCCCCCGCGTTATGCCGGGTCTGTTCGTATTCGGCGCCTGGATTTCCCAGGCCAACGATCAGTTTAATGGCAGTCACGACAGGGGCCCTTCCTTTGGAGTTGTGGATAACATCGCCGTACCCAGGTGCGGCGAAAGTGGACGACACTACATCATTTACTCAAGAGTAAACGCCGCGTTATCGCCCGCTTTCTCGCTACGTTTCGGTCCGCGATGTTTCCTCAAGCTCCGGCAATACAGAGTGAATTACTCTGCAGCGCCTTCTTCAGCTTCTTCTGGAGCAACGCGTGGAGCGTGAACGTTGGCAACAGCTTTGTCATCACCGTGAGCCAGTGCAACAAACTCAACGCCTTTAGGAGCCTTGAGGTCGGACAGGTGAACGATGGCGCCGATTTCCAGAGCCGACAGGTCGACTTCGATGAACTCAGGCAGGTCTTTGGGCAGGCAGGTCACTTCGATTTCGTTCAGGACGTGAGAGATCTCGCCGCCTTTCTTGACCGGAGCTTCTTCACCAACAAAGTGCACAGGCACGATGGCGGTCAGTTTCTGGCCAGCAACAACGCGAACGAAGTCAGCGTGCATGATGAACTGCTTGGAAGGGTGACGCTGCATCGCTTTAACGATGACGTTCTGCTTGGCGCCGTCGACGTTCAGCTCGATAACGTGGCTGTAGGCAGCTTCGTTTTCGAACAGCTTGGCGATTTCCTTGGCCAGGATGGTCACGGATTCAGCAGGCTTGTTGCCACCGTAGACAACGGCTGGGATGTTGGCGGCGTGACGCAGGCGGCGGCTCGCACCTTTCCCCAGGTCAGTACGCGCTTGGGCGTTCAGAGTAAATTCGTTCATGTTGTATCTCCAAAATAGCCATCATCGAGGGGCGTTTGCGACCAGCGCCGAACTCGATATGGGCAAAAAAGCCCCGCCCCAGCGGAATGCTGGGGCGGGGCGCTTTTCGTCAGTGAGGTGATCCGTTGGTTTGACCCTTAACGGAACATCGCGCTGATCGATTCTTCATTGCTGATGCGGCGAACCGCTTCGGCAACGACCGGTGCAATATCCAGTTGGCGGATACGTGCACAGGCTTGAGCTGCGGCGGACAACGGGATGGTGTTGGTCACCACCAGTTCGTCCAGCACGGAGTTCTCGATGTTCTCGATCGCTCGGCCCGACAGCACAGGGTGTGTGCAGTAGGCGAAGACTTTTGCTGCACCGTGCTCTTTCAAGGCTTTTGCCGCGTGGCACAGGGTGCCGGCGGTGTCGACCATGTCATCAACCAGAATACAGGTACGCCCTTCGACATCACCGATGATATGCATCACTTCAGAGTGATTGGCTTTCTCGCGGCGTTTGTCGATGATCCCGAGGTCCACGCCCAGGGATTTGGCAACAGCCCGTGCACGCACGACGCCACCAATGTCCGGGGACACGATCATCAGGTTTTCAAAGCGCTGGTCTTCGATGTCATCCACCAGAACGGGGGAGCCGTAGATGTTATCTACCGGAATATCGAAGAACCCCTGGATTTGGTCAGCGTGCAGGTCAACCGTGAGCACACGGTCGATACCTACCACGGTCAGCATGTCAGCAACGACTTTCGCGCTGATAGCTACACGTGCGGAGCGCGGACGGCGATCCTGACGGGCATAACCAAAGTAAGGGATTACAGCTGTGATTCGAGTCGCTGAGGAGCGGCGGAAGGCATCAGCCATCACGACGAGTTCCATCAGGTTATCGTTGGTCGGAGCGCAGGTCGGCTGAATAATGAAGACGTCTTTACCGCGGACATTTTCATTGATCTCGGCTGTAATTTCTCCGTCGGAGAATTTACCGACAGAGATGTCACCGAGAGGGATATGCAGCTGACGTACGACACGTCGAGCCAGATCGGGGTTGGCATTCCCCGTAAAGACCATCATCTTGGACACGCGCAGTACCTAGAGGCTGAGGGTAACCTGGATGAGTATTAGAAAATGGCAGGGGCGGCTGGATTCGAACCAACGCATGGCAGGATCAAAACCTGCTGCCTTACCGCTTGGCGACGCCCCTGTATCTGTTGCAACGAGTGCCTAACACTCGGTTCCTTTTAGAGCAGACTTTGCAGCTTGCGATGCAACATCGAAACGTTGCTTCCTTTTGCTACAAACCCTGTAAGGGTCTCTGTAAGAAGGGCCGAGACTTTATCAGCTTCAGCTTTGCTTGGGAAGCCCCCAAACACACAACTTCCAGTTCCGGTTAATTTTGCTTCGGTAAATTTACCTAACAAATTCAAAGCGTTACGTACCTCTGGATAACGCCTTGCTACAACCGGTAAGCAGTCATTTCGACTGTTTCCCTTGGGAACGGGGCGCACTTTAATGGGAGAAGAGTTACGTGTCAACAACGGATCTGAAAAAATTTCTGCTGTACTTACAGATACTTGCGGCACCAGCACGACATACCAGGGTTCTTCGGGCTCTACAGGGGTGAGTTTCTCCCCAACGCCCTCAGCAAAGGCGGCGTGTCCCCGCACGAAAACCGGGACGTCGGCGCCCAGCGTAAGGCCCAGCGCAGCAAGGCGATCGTGGTCCCAGCCCAGTTGCCATAAGTGATTGAGGCCTAACAAAGTGGTCGCGGCATTTGAGCTGCCGCCACCGATACCTCCGCCCATGGGCAGGATTTTGTCGATCCAGATATCGATGCCGAGTGTGCAGCCAGATTGTTCCTGAAGTTTTTTTGCCGCCCGCACAATCAGATTGCTGTCGTGGGGCACGCCGTCGAATTCGGTGTGCAACTGGATCACGCCATCGTCACGTACGGCAAAGGTCAGCTCATCGCCGTAGTCGAGAAATTGAAACAGCGTCTGCAACTCGTGGTAGCCATCTTCACGGCGACCGAGGATGTGCAGCATCAGGTTGAGTTTGGCCGGGGAAGGCAGGGTCAGTTTTTGTACGGACACGTTATTGCCCCAGCTTGCGCGGTTGCCAGTCCTTGATCACCAGCGTGACATCAAGGTCGGTGCCATGCAGCTTGATACGTTCTGGAAGCCAATAGCCGCTTTGTTCCACATAGCTCAAATATTCGACCTGCCAGCCATCCTGCTCCAGGGTGGCGAGGCGGCTGTCGCCATTGAGGCTCAGACGGCTCTTGCTGTCCGGCGCCGGCAAGCCGCGCACCCACCAGACCAAATGCGAGACGGGCAGCTTCCAGCCGATCTGCTGCTCCAGCAGTTCTTCGGGGGAGGTTGCCTCGTAGCGGCCCTGGTTGGCTACTTCCAGGCTCACTTGCCCAGGCCGGCCAGTCAGGCGGGCTGCGCCACGGCCCAGGGGGCCCGAGAGGCGAATGTCGTAGTAGTCCTGGCGCTGCAGCCAGAACAGGGTGCCGCTGCCGGAGTCTTTCGGCGCGCGCACCCCGACCTTGCCCTCGATCTGCCAGCCATCGATGCTGCTGAGTTGGTCCTTGTGTTGTTTCCATTGGGCCGGGTTGCCCTGGCCTTCAACGGATTCACGGCTGCCGATGCCCGCGCAACCGGCGAGCAGGGCGATGAAGCTGAAAACAATAACGTGGCGCAAGAACATAAATTTAAAGGGTCTCGGATCCGGTCAGGCGCTTGATGGTGCTGCGCAGGATAGGGCTATCGGGTTGTTCCTTGAGGAATTTTTCCCAGATTTGTCGGGCTTCGCGCTGCTTGCCATTGGCCCAGAGCACTTCGCCCAGGTGCGCGGCAACTTCCTGGTCCGGGAAACGCTCCAGTGCCTGGCGCAGCAAGCGCTCGGCCTCGTCGAGGTTGCCCAGGCGGTAATTCACCCAGCCCAGGCTGTCGAGTACGGCCGGGTCTTCCGGGTTGAGCGCGTGGGCTTGTTCGATCAGCACCTTGGCTTCGGCGTAGCGCGTG
Source organism: Pseudomonas sp. PA-4-8C (assembly GCF_021606625.1). Classification (NCBI taxonomy): domain Bacteria; kingdom Pseudomonadati; phylum Pseudomonadota; class Gammaproteobacteria; order Pseudomonadales; family Pseudomonadaceae; genus Pseudomonas; species Pseudomonas sp. PA-4-8C. The sequence continues at coordinate 123,728 of NZ_WKCD01000001.1, read as the reverse complement.
GTGCGGTCGGACAAGGTGTAGCCCAGGGCGTTAAGGGCCATGGCGTTGTCCGGGTCACGCTTGATGATCAGGCGCAGGTCTTTTTCCAGCTGCGCCAGGTCATTGCGTTTTTCTGCCTGCATGGCGCGGGTGTACAGCAGGTTCAAATCGTCGGGGTATTGCAGCAACGCCTGTTGCAACAGTTTCCAGGCGCGTTCGCCCTGTTTGTTGGCCGATAAGGTCTCGGCCTGGATCAGGTACAGCTGGATCGCGTAGTCCGGTTCGGCATCGCGGGCCGCGGCCAGGCGTTTTTCCGCTTCGTCGGTGCGGCCGTTGCTCATCAGGATATCGGCCTGGCGCAACTGTGCTGGCAGATAATCATTGCCGGGCCCGACCTGGGCATATTCAAGCAGGGCCGCTTGCGGGTCGTTGCGCTCTTCAGCGATGCGGCCCAGGTTCAGATGCGCCGAGTCCACATGGCTGTCACGTTCGATCAGCTCTTGCAGGTAGCCCTTGGCCTCGTCCCACGCCTTGGCTTCCAGGCACACCAATGCCAGGGAATAACGCAGTTCGTCGTCGTCCGGGTATTGCTGGACCAGGTTGGCGAACTGCACTTTGGCGTCTTCCATACGATCCTGCTCAACCAGCATGCGTGCATAGGTCAGGAGCAGGCGCTTGTCGCCGGGGTATTTCTTGATGCTTTTTTCCAGCAGCGGAATCGCTTCCTTGCCGCGGTTAAGGCTTTGCAGCAGGCGTGCGCGCAACAGGATCGGCGCGATTTCGCCTTCTTCCGGCGGGTTCTGTTCCAGGAGTTTGAGCGCGGCGTCGGCTTCATCGTCCTGTTGCAGCAGCAGGGCCTTGCCGAAAATCAACTGGCTGTTCTTCGGGTGCTTTTGCAGCAGGCGATCGAAACTCTTCATCAGGCCATTGCGCGTGTCCTGGTCGGTGTCGGCGGCCGACAGCGCAAGAAAGTCAAAATGCGTGTCGCCCTTGCCCTGCAAAACTTTCTCCATATAGACCATGGAGTCGTCATAGCGCCCGGCACGCGCCAATTGCACGGCCGCGGCGCGTTGGGCTTCCAGATCATCCGGCGCGTTTTTGGCCCAGATCAGCGAGGTGTCCAGCGCTGCCTGGTCGGCGCCCAGGTATTCGGCGATGCGAAACGCTCGCTCGGAAATCCCCGGGTCCTGGGTATTGATGGCCTGGGTCACGTAATTATCCAGCGCAATATCGAAGCGATTGCGCTGGCCGGCCAGTTCAGCGGTCAGCAGGCTGTAGATCGTTTCTTCACTGAACGAGGAATAAACCTTGGGCTTTTCAGGGGCCGGAGTGCTGTCTTCCACCGGCGACGTAGCGTCCGGCGACACGGGGGCCATGGCCTGGCAGCCGCTGAGGAAGACAAAAGCGAGGAGCAACGCGGAAGATCTATTCATATAGGAAGAGGACGACTAACCTGCGGTCGGATCATCATGACACAAGCCTTCGGCCAAACATAACCGGGGCACTCGGAATACGACTATTGCTGCCTTTTGCCTTTCCTTTGTAGGAGCGAGCTTGCTCGCGAAAATCGTCAACGATAATGCGGGACGCCTGGCGCTCAGCGGCGCTCTCAGGTTTTTCGCGAGCAAGCTCGCTCCTACAAAAGTGCATTGATAGGCATAAGGTATAGGGACAATAGACGACGGTGGTTGTTCTGGATCTTTCGAAGTAGGACAATTGTCGGCTTCCCGACATCATCAGCGATATTGAATGGCCTTCCTCGCACTCGGTATTAACCACAAGACTGCCTCCGTAGACGTGCGCGAGCGCGTGGCGTTTACGCCAGAGCAGTTGGTTGAGGCCCTGCAGCAGCTCTGCCGGCTCACCGACAGCCGCGAAGCTGCGATCCTTTCGACCTGCAATCGCAGCGAGCTCTATATAGAGCAGGAACATCTCTCGGCGGATGTGGTGCTGCGCTGGCTGGCCGATTATCACCATTTGAGCCTCGATGACCTGCGCGCCAGCGCTTATGTGCATGAAGAGGATGCGGCAGTTCGTCACATGATGCGCGTGGCGGCTGGTCTCGACTCGCTGGTATTGGGCGAACCGCAGATCCTCGGCCAGATGAAGTCCGCCTACGCCGTGGCGCGCGAGGCCGGCACCGTCGGCCCGTTGCTGGGCCGCCTGTTCCAGGCCACCTTCAATTCCGCCAAGCAAGTGCGCACCGATACGGCCATCGGCGAAAACCCGGTGTCCGTGGCCTTTGCCGCCGTGAGCCTGGCCAAGCAGATCTTCAGCGACTTGCAGCGCAGCCAGGCCCTGCTGATCGGCGCCGGGGAAACCATTACCCTGGTGGCCCGTCACCTGCACGACCTTGGCGTGAAGCGTATTGTGGTTGCCAACCGCACCCTGGAGCGCGCCAGCATTCTGGCCGAGCAGTTCGGTGCGCATGCGGTGCTGCTGTCGGACATTCCCGCTGAACTGGTACGCAGTGATATCGTCATCAGTTCCACCGCCAGCCAATTGCCGATTCTGGGCAAGGGCGCGGTCGAGAGCGCGTTGAAGCTTCGCAAGCACAAGCCGATCTTCATGGTGGATATCGCCGTTCCTCGGGATATCGAGCCCGAAGTCGGCGAGTTGGACGACGTTTACCTCTATAGCGTCGATGATCTGCATGAAGTGGTCGCTGAAAACCTCAAGAGTCGTCAGGGTGCCGCCCAGGCCGCCGAGGAAATGGTCAGCACCGGCGCCGAAGATTTCATGGTGCGCCTGCGTGAACTGGCGGCAGTGGATGTGCTCAAGGCGTATCGTCAGCAGGGTGAACGCCTGCGTGATGAAGAGTTGCTCAAGGCCCAGCGCATGCTGGCCAACGGCAGCGGCGCCGAAGAGGTGCTGATGCAATTGGCCCGTGGCCTGACCAACAAGCTGCTTCACGCCCCTAGCGTTCAGTTGAAAAAGCTTACCGCCGAAGGCCGCCTCGATGCGCTGGCCATGGCCCAGGAACTCTTTGCCCTCGGTGAGGGCGCGTCAGACAGCTCTTCGGATAAAAAACCGCAATGAAAGCGTCACTGCTCAATAAACTGGACGTGCTCCAGGACCGTTTCGAAGAACTGACCGCCTTGCTCGGCGATGGCGAGGTCATTTCCGATCAAACCAAATTCCGTGCTTATTCTAAGGAATACGCCGAAGTTGAGCCCATTGTGGCCACCTATAAAAACCTACTGAAAGTCCAGGCCGACCTTGAAGGCGCCCAGGCCCTGCTCAAGGACAGCGACCCGGACATGCGCGAAATGGCCGTGGAGGAAGTCCGCGAAGCCAAGGAAAAACTCGCTGAGCTTGAGGGTGATCTGCAACGCATGTTGCTGCCCAAGGACCCTAACGACGGGCGCAACGTGTTCCTTGAAATCCGTGCCGGCACCGGTGGCGACGAGGCGGCGATTTTCTCCGGCGACCTGTTCCGCATGTATTCGCGCTATGCCGAGCGTCGCGGCTGGCGCGTGGAGATCCTCTCCGAGAACGAGGGCGAGCACGGCGGCTATAAGGAAGTCATCGCCCGGGTTGAAGGCGACAACGTCTACGGCAAGCTGAAGTTCGAGTCCGGTGCGCACCGCGTACAGCGGGTGCCGGCCACCGAATCCCAAGGCCGTATCCACACCTCGGCGTGCACCGTCGCCGTGTTGCCTGAGCCGGACGAGCAGGAAGCCATCGAGATCAACCCGGCGGATTTGCGCGTCGACACCTACCGCTCATCCGGCGCGGGTGGCCAGCACGTTAACAAGACCGACTCGGCGATCCGTATCACTCACTTGCCGTCGGGCATTGTGGTGGAGTGCCAGGAAGAACGTTCCCAGCACAAGAACCGTGCGCGGGCCATGTCCTGGTTGTCGGCCAAGTTGAACGACCAGCAGACCAGCGCCGCGGCCAACGCGATTGCCAGCGAACGCAAGCTGCTGGTGGGCTCCGGCGACCGCTCCGAGCGTATCCGCACCTACAACTTTGCCCAGGGCCGGGTTACCGACCATCGGGTCAACCTCACCCTGTACTCCCTCGACGAAATCCTTGCCGGTGGCGTGGATGCGGTGATCGAGCCGTTGCTCGCCGAATACCAGGCCGATCAACTGGCGGCGATAGGTGACTAAATGACCATCATTGCCAGCCTGCTGCGCGCCGCTGACCTGCCCGACTCGCCGACAGCGCGCCTGGACGTGGAGTTGCTGCTGGCCGCTGCCCTGGGTAAATCGCGCAGCTACCTGCATACCTGGCCGGAAAAGATCGTCAGCAGCGAAGATGCCCTGACGTTTGCCAGCTACCTGCAGCGCCGCCGCAGCGGCGAGCCGGTGGCGTATATCCTCGGCCAACAAGGTTTCTGGAAACTCGACCTTGAAGTGGCGCCGCACACCCTGATCCCGCGCCCGGAAACCGAACTGCTGGTGGAGGCCGCCCTGGAATTGCTGCCCGCCACGCCCGCCCAGGTTCTGGACCTGGGCACCGGCAGCGGCGCCATCGCCTTGGCCTTGGCCAGCGAGCGCCCGGCCTGGCAGGTCACGGCGGTCGACCGCGTGCTGGAGGCCGTGGCCCTGGCCGAGCGCAATCGCCAACGCCTGCACCTTCATAACGCCACGGTGCTGAGCAGCCATTGGTTCAGCGCCCTGCAAGGCCATCGCTTCGACCTGATTATCAGCAACCCGCCCTACATTGCCGACAATGACCCGCACCTGGTGGCCGGCGATGTGCGCTTCGAACCGGCCAGTGCGCTGGTGGCGGGGCACGATGGCCTGGACGATTTGCGCTTGATCATTGCAGAGTCTCCTGCCCACCTGAACGACGGCGGCTGGCTGTTGCTCGAACACGGTTACGACCAGGCCCAGGCCGTGCGCGACTTGTTGCTGAACCAGGGCTTTGAAGGCGTACACAGCCGCATCGACCTCGGCGGTCACGAACGCATCACTTTGGGACGCCGCCCGTGCTGACCGACCAGGAGCTGTTGCGCTATAGCCGGCAGATTCTGTTGCAGCATGTCGACATCGAAGGCCAATTACGCCTGAAACAGAGCCGCGCGTTGATCGTCGGCCTGGGTGGCCTGGGCGCTCCGGTGGCGCTTTACCTGGCCGCTGCCGGTGTGGGCGAGTTGCACCTGGCGGACTTTGACACGGTCGATTTGACCAACCTGCAACGCCAGATCATCCATGACACTGACAGCGTGGGGCAGACCAAGGTCGATTCGGCCATGGGGCGCTTGAGGGCGATCAACCCTGACGTCACCTTGGTCGCCCATCGTGCTGCGCTGGATGCCGACTCGCTGGCCGCTGCGGTCAACGCAGTGGACCTGGTGCTCGATTGCAGCGACAACTTCTCTACCCGCGAGGCGGTCAACGCGGCCTGCGTAACCGCTGGCAAACCGTTGATCAGTGGCGCGGCCATTCGCCTTGAGGGGCAATTGTCGGTATTCGATTCCCGTCGCGCCGACAGCCCCTGTTACCACTGTTTGTATGGGCACGGCAGCGACACTGAACTGACCTGCAGCGAAGCCGGCGTCGTCGGGCCGTTGGTGGGGGTGGTTGGCAGCCTGCAAGCGTTGGAAGCCTTGAAACTGCTGGCCGGTTTTGGTGAGCCGTTGGTGGGGCGCCTATTGTTGATCGATGCGCTGACCACGCGTTTTCGTGAGTTGCGCGTCAAGCGCGACCCTGGCTGCAGCGTCTGCGGAACACAACATGGTTAAGGGCGCGCCTATCGGTGTGTTCGATTCCGGCATCGGCGGCCTCACGGTGCTGGAAGAAATTCAGCAATTATTGCCCCGCGAGTCACTGCTGTACGTGGCTGACTGCGGGCACATTCCCTATGGCGAGAAAACCCCGGCGTTCATTCTCGAGCGTTCTCGCTCGGTCGCTGAGTTTTTCCGCGAGCGGGGCGCCAAGGCGTTCGTGATTGCCTGTAACACGGCAACCGTCGCCGCCGTCGCCGATTTGCGCCAGGACTACCCCGACTGGCCATTGGTCGGCATGGAGCCTGCGGTCAAACCTGCTGCTGCTGCCACGCGCAGCGGTGTGGTGGGTGTGCTTGCCACCACCGGCACCCTGCAAAGCGCCAAGTTCGCCGCCTTGCTCGATCGCTTCGCCACCGATGTGCGAGTGATTACCCAGCCGTGCCCAGGCCTGGTGGAGTTGATTGAAGCTGGCGACCTGAATAGCCCCGCCTTGAGCGCCCTGCTGCAAGGCTATATCGAGCCGCTGCTCAGCGCTGGTTGCGACACCATCATCCTGGGTTGTACTCACTATCCTTTCCTCAAGCCACTCCTGGCGCAGATGTTGCCCCCCAGCATCATCCTCATTGATACCGGCGCCGCCGTGGCGCGCCAGCTCAAGCGCTTGCTCGGTGAGCGCGACCTGCTGGCCGTTGGCGAACCTGAACCTGCACAGTTCTGGACCAGCGGCGATCGGTGTCACCTAAGAAATATCCTACCGACACTTTGGAAACATCCTGGAGTTGTGCGAAGCTTTGGCTCGTGAAAATTTCGTGAAATAACACTGAAAAAAGCTGAACTTCCGGCTATGCGTCGGCTTCTATAGCCCGTTAGCCTGTACATAACCCAATTATTCCGTTTGCAAAGGACGTTTCACATGAAGCGCTTGTTCTGTTTGGCTGCGATTGCGGCCGCTATGTTGGGACACTCTGTTTCAGCCCAGGCCGCCGGCCTGGAGTTCGGCTTGGGCAGCACCAGCGATTCGACGCTGACCTACCGCCTGGGCCTGACCTCCGATTGGGACAAAAGCTGGATGCAGAGCAATGTCGGCCGACTGACCGGCTACTGGAGCGGCGCCTATACCTATTGGGAAGGGGATGACCGTGCGGGCGCCAGCAGCCTGTCGTTCTCGCCGGTATTTGTGTATGAGTTTGCCGGCGAGTCGGTCAAGCCCTACATCGAAGCCGGTATCGGCGTGGCGTTGTTCTCTCGCACTCGGCTGGAAGACAACAACATCGGCCAGTCCTTCCAGTTCGAAGACCGCCTGGGTTTCGGCCTGCGGTTCAACGGCGGGCATGAAGTGGGCATTCGTGCCACGCATTATTCCAACGCCGGCATCAGCAGCAATAACGATGGGGTAGAGAGCTACTCGCTGCACTACACCATGCCGTTGTAATGCACTGTAGGAGCGAGCTTGCTCGCGAAGAACCTCAACGATAACGCAGCGAATCAGGTTTAACGCGGCGTTCTCAGGTTTTTCGCGAGCAAGCTCGCTCCTACAGAATCAGCGGTAGGCCGTGGTAATGCCTTCACGCTCTTCAAGGCATTCCGGCGCCCCCATCTCGAACTCCCGGCAAATCAGCGGCCGCAGCTCATAAATCGTGCACATCATCGTGTCGCGGTCCAACGCTGCGCACCAGCCGTCGTCCAGGCGCAGCATCACCTCACCGCCCCAATCGTCGGTATCGATAAAGCGTTGCGGCACGCCAGTGTCGGTGATCAGCATGACTTCCAGCTGGCAGCAACAGGCCGCGCACGTCGAGCAGGTGACGGGTTCGGTGATTTGAATGTGAGGGATGTTGGTCATAGGCGCGCAGTGTAAGGCAAGTGCGCTAGACGCGTATGAATGCTCGGACGGGCGTCAATGCTCCAGCCTCTGCGCAATCCTGTGCAACAGCGGAAAGAGCATGGCCCATAACAGCGCCAGGCCGATCAGTGTTGGGATGGTGCCGTACCCAAAACTCACACCCGCCAATTGGCTGCCGGCGTAATAAGACAACGGCCCGCCCACCGCGCCTAGCAGGCTGGCCAGCCACCAGGGCTGTGCGCTCCAGGCCAGGCAATGCAGCAAGGTGGTGGCCAGCAAGGCCCATAACAGTATCAGCCACAGCGGAATCAATGGCCCCGGTGTATTGAACTCAAACACGCCCAGCCCGCGCAGTGCCGTATCGACCAGGGTGCCCAGCACCGTCACGGCCAGAATCACTTGCCCCTCTCTGGTCCATGAACTTATCCACAGAAGATGGACGCCCAGCGCCGCGATACCAATCAGCAGCCAACGGCTATCGCCGCCGAGCACGCAGACAAACCAGCCGCACTGAAACAGCACGGCATTGGCCAGGGGTTTAAGCACTGAAACGCCCGAGCAGCGGTGGATTGATCGCCGCCGGTTTGGCCAGCAGCAACTGTGCGGTGCCGATGGTGCGCTCCATAAAGCCGCCTTCGCAGTAGCACAGGTAAAACTCCCACAGGCGCAAGAAGTACTCGTCATAACCCAGTTCCGCAAGACGGCCATGGGCGCGGCGAAAATTCTCATGCCACAGGCGTAGGGTACGGGCGTAGTGCAGGCCGAAGTCTTCCATGTGCAGCAGGTTCATGTCGGTGTCGCGGCTGACGATTTGCAGCATGTTTTGCACACAAGGCAGCGCGCCGCCGGGGAAGATGTAGCGCTGGATAAAGTCGACGCTACGCTTGGCCTGTTCAAAGCGCTGTTCACGTATGGTGATGGCTTGCAGCAGCATCAAGCCGTCGGGCTTGAGCAACTGGGCACATTGTTTGAAATAGGTGGGCAGGAAACGATGGCCCACCGCTTCAATCATTTCGATCGACACCAGTTTGTCGTACTCACCGGTGAGGTCGCGATAATCGCTCAGCAGCACCGTCACTTGGTCTTGCAGGCCCAGCGCCTCAATACGCTGCGCGGTGTAGGCGAACTGTTCCTTGGACAGGGTCGTGGTGGTGACCCGACAACCGTAATGCTGCGCCGCATACAACGCCATGCTGCCCCAGCCGGTGCCGATTTCCAGTAGATGGTCGCTGGGCTTAAGCGCCAGTTTCTGGCAGATGCGCGCCAACTTGTTCAGTTGTGCCTGTTCCAGGGTGTCATCGGGGGTCAGGAACTGCGCCGCCGAGTACATCATCGTGGGATCGAGAAATTCTTCGAACAGGTCGTTGCCCAGGTCGTAATGGGCGGCGATGTTTTTTTGCGAGCCTTTGCGTGTGTTGCGGTTGAGCCAGTGCAGGCCCTGAGTGAACGGCCGGGCCAGGCGAGCCAAGCCACCCTCCATGGCGTCGAGCACCTCCAGGTTGCTGACCATCACACGCACCACGGCGGTGAGGTCGGGACTGGTCCAATAACCATGGATAAACGCTTCGCCGGCGCCGATCGAGCCATTGGCCGCCACCAGCCCCCATACCGCCGCGTCGAGAATCTGGATCTCGCCCAGCAGGTGCGCTTCCCGTGCGCCGAAGACTTGCCGCTCGCCATCCTCGATGATCACCAACTGGCCGTGGCGCAATTGGCTGAGCTGGCGCAACACGCCTTTGCGCAATAGCGCAGCGGTCATGCCGTTGACGTTCAGGCGGTTAGCCTTGACCGATAAGCTAGGGGATTTCATGGCGGCGATCCTTGGTATACCCGACTGCGGTGCGAGAGGCGCCATCGGCGGCCTGGTGGGAAAAAATCGGTGTGCGTTTGAGCAGCAGGCGCAAAGCTTGCCAATAGATTGCAAGGCCGGTCTTGGCGGTCATCCAGGGAAAGCGCCACAAATAGCGATGCAGGCTGGCGCGGCTCAGTGCCTGTTTTTCCAGGCTCAAGGTGGCATCGAAGACTTTTTGTGTGCCTTGCCAATCGGCCATGTGCACGCCGAGCCTGGCGGCGGGTGGGCTGAAACTCATGCGGTATTCCAGGCCGCGAGGCAAAAACGGCGACACATGGAAGGCCTTGGCCACGGCGAAGTGCTGGTGCTCATCGGCGCCCAGTGCCTGGGCGGGCAGCACGTAGTGATAGCGCTCGCGCCATGGGGTGTTGGTCACTTCACACAGGATCGCGGCCAGTTGCCCGTCAGCCTCGAAGCAGTAGAAGAAACTCACCGGGTTAAAAGCCAGGCCCCAACTGCGGGCCTGGGTCAGCAGGCAGATAGCGCCCTGGGGTGTTTGCCCCAGGGCCTTGCCGACTTCCTGGCGCACGGCATCGCTCAGGCTCATGCCGTGGCGCGTGAATTCACGCAGGTAATCCTGCTGGCGGAAACCGAAAGGCGCCAGGCGACCCGTGCCGGCCAGCGGCGAAAGCCCCAGTACTTCATCCTCTTCACTGAGGTCCAGGTACAACAGGCCGATGCGGTAGCGAAAGGCGTGGGCCTTGGGCGTAAACCGGCGATGGGCGATCCAGCCGCTGTACAAGGCGCTGTTCACAGGGTTTCCCCAAAAGCCTGGGCCACGCGCAGGGCGCTGACCACGCCATCTTCGTGAAAGCCGTTGGCCCAGTAGGCCCCGCAGTAAAAGGTATTGCGCACGCCGTTCACTTCTTCCCAGCGTGCCTGCGCCGCCACTGCGGCCAGGCTGTATTGCGGATGCGCGTAGGTGTAGCGCGCCAGGATCTTCAGCGGGTTGATCATCGGCGTCTGGTTGAGGCTGACGCAAAAGGTAGTGGCGCTGTCGATGCCTTGCAGGATGTTCATGTCATAGGTGACGGCGGCCTGTTGTTGCACGTTGCCCGTCAGCCGATAGTTCCAGCTGGCCCAGGCCAGTTTGCGGTCGGGCAGCAGGCGTGTGTCGGTGTGCAGCACCACGTCGTTGTCGGCGTAGGGCAGGGCACCGAGGATCTGCTGTTCGGCCTGGCTGGGGTCGTCGAGCAAGGCCAGGGCCTGATCGCTGTGGCAGGCGAACACCACGCGGTCGAAGGTTTCGCTGCCGGCCGGGCTGTGGATAACTACACCTTCGTCGCTGCGTTGCACTTTATGCACAGGGCAATTGAGCCGTATCTGTTCGCGAAAGCTGCGGGTCAGCGGTTCGATATAACAGCTGGAGCCGCCTTCGATCACACACCATTGCGGGCGGTTGCTCACCGAGAGCAAGCCGTGGTTCTTGAAGAAGCGCACAAAAAAATGCAGGGGGAACTTGAGCATATCGGCCAGGGACATCGACCAGATAGCCGCGCCCATCGGCACGACGTAATGCCGGATAAACCTGGGGCCATAGCCGCCGGCGGTGAGGTAATCGCCCAGGGTCATGTCGGCGCTGATGCGCTGCTCCTGCAAGTCCAGCGGCGCCTGGCGATTGAAGCGCAGGATATCGCGCAGCATGCCCCAGAACCCCGGCGACAGAATATTGCAGCGCTGGGCAAACAGACTATTGAGGTTGTTGCCGTTGTACTCAAAGCCGGTGCTTTGGTCGCACACCGAAAAGCTCATCTCGGTGGGTTTGAACCTGACCCCGATTTGCTCCAGCAAGCGGATGAAATTCGGGTAGGTCCAGTCGTTGAACACAATGAAGCCCGTGTCCACCGCATAGCTTTTGCCGTCGACCGTCACGTTGGCCGTGTGGGTATGCCCGCCAATGCAGTCACTGGCCTCGAACAGCGTAATGTCGTGGCGACGGCTGAGCAGGTAGGCGCTGGTCAGCCCGGCGATGCCGCTGCCGATAATGGCGATCTTCACAGGTCGTCCTTCTTCGGTGGCGGGCTGCGCAGCATGCGTTTGCCGATGATCAGTTGCGCGCGGTTGGGCAGCTTCGACAGCGGCCACAAGGTGGCAATGAACAGGGCCGGAAAGGCGATTTCCAGCGGGCGTTTTTCCAGCTTGGCGAAGATGTGTTTCGCGGCTTTGTCGGCCGGCCAGCTCAGGGGCATCGGGAAATCATTGCGCTCGGTCAGCGGCGTGTCGACGAAGCCTGGGCTGATCACGGTGACATCGATGTTTTCTGGCGACAGGCCAATACGCAGGGATTCGAACAAGTAACGCAGGCCGGCCTTGGACGCGCCGTAGGCTTCGGCGCGAGGCATGGGCAGGTAGGTCACGGCACTGGCCACGCCCACCAGATGCGGGGTACGCCCGGCGCGCAACAGCGGCAGCGCGGCCTCGATGCAATAACTGCTCGCCAGCAGGTTGGTACGCACCACGTGCTCGATGATCGAGGCGTCAAATTGCCGGGCGTCGACGTATTCACAAGTGCCGGCGTTGAGGATCACCGTGTCCAGCGAACCCCAGACCTCGATGATACGCTCACCGATCTCGCGCACGGTCTGGCTGTTGGTCAGGTCGCCGGCCACCACCAGCACCTGGCCTGGATATCGAACGGCGAGGGCATCCAGCGGGCCTTGGGTGCGGGAACTGAGGGCCACGTGGGCGCCGCTGTCGAGCAACTCCACGGCCAGCGCCGCACCGATACCACTGCTGGCGCCGGTCAGCCAATAACGACGGGGCGGTGTAAGGCTCATCCCATTCTCCTTTTCAGCCAACGAATAACGCGACCCAGTAGGGGGACATGTTCATAGAGCAGGGCGCCGGCATCGAAATAGTCGCGATGGCGGTAAACCTTGTCGTGCCACATCAAATGGGAACAGCCTGGCACCTCGATCACCTGGCCGCCGGCCAGGCGTGGGTGACGAAAACGCATCGTCCAGCGCAGGTAGCCCTCGCCTTCGGCCACGGTATCGAAGCCGTGGAAGTCAAAATTCAGCTCGCTGACGTTGCTGTACAAGTCGGCAAAGTAACGCCGCAACGCTGGCAGGCCCTGGACTTCATGCAGGGGGTCGGCAAAGGCGACGTCCTCGCTGTACAGGCTGCCGAGCAGGTGCAGGTTGTGCTTGTCCAGCGTGGCGAAGGTGTGGGCGAACTGGCGCAGGAAGTCACTCATGTTCGGCCATCTCCTGACGCGAAGGTAGCCGGCGAAATGCGGCCAAGGCGCGCTCGCGAGACTGTTTCAAATCGACGATGGCACGCGGGTAATCCGCCACCCCGAACAGGCCGCCAGCCGCTTCGGGGTTGTGCACTTGTTTTTTATTCAGCGCGGCCAGTTCCGGGAGCCAGCGTTTGATGAACACGCCGTCGCCGTCGAATTTTTCCGATTGGCTCAGTGGGCTGAATATCCGGAAATACGGCGCCGAGTCGGTGCCGGTGGACGAACTCCACTGCCAGCCGCCATTGTTGGCCGCCAGATCACCGTCGATCAGGTGGCGCATAAAGAAGCGCTCGCCTTCGCGCCAGTCGATTAGCAGGTTTTTGGTCAAGAACATCGCCACCACCATGCGCAGGCGGTTGTGCATCCAGCCGGTTTCCAGCAGTTGGCGCATGGCCGCGTCGATGATCGGCAAGCCGGTGCGCGCCTGTTGCCAGGCGGCCAGGTCTTCGGGCGCCTTGCGCCAGGCCAGCGCTTCGGTTTCCGGGCGGAACGCGCGGTGGCGGGAAACCCGTGGGTAGCCGACCAGGATGTGTTTGTAGAACTCGCGCCACAGCAGCTCGTTGATCCAGGTGATGGCGCCGATGTCGCCGCTTTCGAACTCGCCCTGGTTGGTTTGCAGCGCGGCGTGCAAGCACTGGCGCGGCGAAACCACACCGGCGGCCAGGTAGGCAGAAAGCTGACTGGTGCCGGGCTTGGCCGGGAAGTCGCGTTCGTCCTTGTAATAGCTGATCTGCTGATCGGCGAAGGCATCGAGGCGACGGCGCGCTTCGTCTTCGCCAGCGGGCCAGAGGGCACGCAAGGTTTCGCTGGGTGTTGGGAACCCTTCGACTGCCGTCGGCACAGGGTCGCTCGTCACGCCAGGTTCGGCCTGGGCCTTTGGCGTCGGCACCACGCGGGGCAGGGCGCTGTGCAGGCGGCTGTAGCAGACCTTGCGGAACTGGCTGAACACCTGAAAGTAGGTGCCGGTCTTGGTCAGCACGCTGCCCGGCTGGAAAAACAGTTGGTCCAGGTAGCTGTGGAAGGTCACGCCGTCAGCTTCCAGGGCCTGGGCCACGGCGCTGTCGCGGCGGCTCTCGTGAATGCCGTATTCCTCGTTGACGTGTACCGACTCCACCGACAGCTCGCGGCACAGTTGGCTCAGCACCGTCGGCGCCTGGTCCCAGGTCGCGGCGTGGCGGATTAACAGCGGGATGTTGAGGTTGCCCAGTGCCTGGCTCAGGTGCTGCAAGTTGCGCAGCCAGAAATCGACTTTGCACGGCGCGTCATCATGCGCCTGCCATTGCTCGGGCGTGATCAGGTAAACAGCCGCGACGGGGCCACGCTGGCTCGCGGCCGCCAGGGCAGTGTTGTCGTGCAGGCGCAAGTCGGTGCGCAGCCAGATCAGATGCATTCAGACAATTCCACGCTGGATCAATAATTGATGGGCCGACAACAGGTCCTCGGCCACGGACAACTCAGGGATGTCCTGGGTTAATACGCCCAACTCGGCGTGGTGGATGCACACCGTTGGTCCGGCAATCACCGTGGGGCAACTAATGCCGCCCAACAGTTTGCTGAGTGCCGGCACCTGCAGGGCCTTGCTCGAATACAGCAGCACCGCACGCGGTTGCAGGTGTTCCACCGCCAGGGCCAGTTCGCCGACCGGCAGCGGCCAATCGAACACTTCCACCGGACAATCGGCACTGCTGGCCAGCCAGGCGCTGAGCCACAGGTGGGGTTCCAGGGGCAGGTCGGAATGATTGACCAGCAACAGCGGCGCGCCGTGGAGTTGACGATTGTTGTGATAGATCCGTGCGCCAAACTTGCTGCGCAGCCAGGACAGGAAGAACACCCGCTCCATCTGCGCGCCGAACTGGCCCTGCCAGCGCTGTTCCAGCTCGTTGAGCAGCGGCAGCATCAATTGCTCGCACAGGGTGCGCGGCGGGTACAGCGCCATGGCCTGGTTGAACGCGTCATCGACCCGGCGCTCGGCCAGTTCACTGATGGCACTCACCAAATGCTGGCGCAGGCTCTGCCACTCGTTTTCCATCGGCTCCGGGCTGCCTTGGGCGGAGTCGATCAGCCCTTTGACCTGGCTGACCGGCACGCCGCGATTGAGCCAGGTGAGAATGGCCTGGATGCGTTGCACATGTTCGGCGCTGAACAACCGATGCCCTTTGGGCGTGCGCTGGGGCACGATAAGGCCGTAGCGACGCTCCCACGCGCGCAGCGTCACCGCATTCACGCCGGTCTGGCGCGCCACCTCGCGGATCGGTAGCCAGCCGTTTTCCAGGGCCAGGGCGAGGTCTTCGCCGGGTTCGTCGAGCAGGGCAGGTTTCATGGGTTAGATCGCATTACGCAGGCTGAGGTTTTCCGGGTGCGGTTGCAGGTAGGCCTGCTGCGCGATGTAGCGGTCCGGGTGTTGGCGAAAGTGGTGCTTGAGCAGGGTCAGCGGCACCACCAGTGGCACGATGCCGTGGCGGTATTGGCCGATGACGGTCTGCATTTCCTGTTTGTCATCGGCACTGATGGCCTGCTTGAGGTAGCCACTGATGTGTTGCAGCACATTGGTATGGGTACCGCGAGTCGCGCATTTTTTCAGGCCCGCCATCAGTTCGCTGAAATAGCCGTCGGCCAACGCTGGCAGGTCAATGCCTTTGCCCATGCTGCCGAGCAAGTGGCCCAGGCTTTTGTAATGCGCCGGGCTGTGGGCCATCAGCAGGTACTTGTAGCGCGAGTGAAACGTCAGCAAGCGGTGACGGGTAAGCCCGTCGGCCATTAGTTGCTGCCAACTGGCGTACACGAATACGCGGGTGAGGAAGTTTTCCCGCAGCACCGGGTCGTTCAGACGACCGTCTTCTTCCACCGGCAGGTTAGGGTGACGCGCACAAAACGCCTGGGCGTAAATACCGCGCCCGCCACCGTCGACGGGCGTGCCGTTGTCGCGGTAGACCTTGACCCGCTCCAGTCCGCACGACGGTGACTTTTGCATGAAGATGTAGCCGCACAGGTCGGTATGTTCCCGGGCCATTTGCTGGCCGTAGTCGTCCAGTGGCTGAGTGACATTGAGCGCAGGGTTTACGCTGCCCACGGCCTGCGGTTGGTTGGGGTCACCGACCAGGCGGATCGCTTGCCGAGGAATGCCCAGGCCGATGGCAACTTCAGGACACAGCGGGACAAAATCGAAATAGTCACTGAGGGTCTGGCTGCATAGCAGGGACTGTTTATGACCGCCATTGAAGCGCACGTTCTCACCCAGAAGGCAGGCGCTGATGGCGATCTTCGGTTTCACATGGCTGGACATAAGCAAACCTCTGCAAGAATCCTGTACAAGCTACAAAGCTTGTACAACTAAATCTCATCATAGGCTCGATGTTGTACAAGTCAAATAATTTGTACAGGTTTGTGCGGCCGCGTTATTTCCAGCCGATTTTCCAGTCCTCAGCGTTTTTCAACGTCTCCCAGGGCAGGCGTTCAGCGCGCCGGGTGAGGATGGCTTGCAGTTCGATGTCCAGCACCGTGCCCTCTTCGTCACGGAACAACTCGGTGACCAGGAAGTGTTTTTCCTTGTGGCGAGGATGAGCTGCCGTCCATTTTGACAGCAGCAGTTTGGCGGGGTTGATGCGGTTCATTGCAGGTGCTCGATCAAGCGTCGTGCCGCTTCCTGGCCACTGAGCCAGGCACCTTCCACCCGACCGGACAGGCACCAGTCGCCGCAAACGAACAAGCCCAGGTCGGCGTCGGCCAGCACACCGAACTCATGGCTGCTGGAGGGGCGTGCGTAGAGCCAGCGATGCGCCAGGCTGAATGACGGCGCGGGCATGGCGCTGTGCAGCAATTCGGCAAAGGCGCCGTGCAGGTGTTCGATCACCGCCTCCTTGGGCAGGTCCAGGTGGGCCTTGCTCCAGGCGCTGGTGGCGTGCAGCACCCAGGTGTCGAGGGTGGTATCGCGCCCGGGCTTGCTGCGGTTGCGCGCCAGCCAGTCGAGGGGGCTGTCTTGCACGAAGCAGCCCTCCATCGGCGTATCCAGGGGCTTGTCGAACGCCAGGGCGATGGCCCAGGTCGGGTCCATTTTCACCCCGGCGGCGGCGCTCGCCAGCTTGGGCGCGGCGGCCAGCAGGGCGGTGGCTTGGGGCGCCGGCGTGGCAATGATCACGTGACTGAAAGGGCCGTGATTGCCGCCGTCCGCGTCGAGCAGGTTCCAATGCTGCGTGCCCTGGAAGACTTCGGTGATGCGGCAACCGAACTCCACCGGCAAGTCGTCGAGCAGGGCGCGAGTGATGGCGCTCATGCGCGGCGTGCCCACCCAGCGGATCTGCTCATCGGGGGACGGCGTCAATTGCCCGGACTTGAAGTTATACAGCTGGGGCTTCCACTGCTCGGCCCAGCCGTTGCTCTGCCAGCGCTGCACTTCGTTGACGAAGCGCCGGTCGCGGGCGGTGAAATATTGCGCGCCCATGTCCAGCGCGCCGGCGTCGCTGCGCTTGCTGGACATGCGGCCACCGCTGCCGCGGCTTTTATCGAAAAGTTGTACTGCGTGCCCGGCGTCTTGTAACGCTCGGGCGGCGGAGAGACCGGCGATGCCGGTACCAATGATCGCGATGGGAACAGTCATGGGAGGCCTCGTTTTACCGTTGGGTACAGACTACGCCGACACCAATAGCTGTACAATATTGTTTTTTGGTATAAGTTTTGGCGTGCCTGATTGTGTGGCGTGACCTATGGTTAAGCTAAGGCTTAAACCCCCGTCACGCTCCATTATCAAATTGATCCCTGCTTATAAAATAGACCAGTGAGCGGCGGCGAACGTTACATGAGGAGAGTCCCATGCATATTTTGCTGACCGGCGGTACCGGCTTGATCGGTCGCCAACTCTGCAAGCACTGGCTCGCACAAGGCCATCGCCTGACGGTGTGGAGCCGGCAACCGGAAACGGTCGCCCAGGTGTGTGGTGCGCAGGTGCTCGGGGTGGCGCGTTTGCAAGAGGTGATTGGCGCGGTGGACGCGGTAGTCAACCTGGCAGGCGCGCCTATCGCCGACCGGCCTTGGACCCACAAGCGCAAGGCGTTGCTGTGGAGCAGTCGCATTCACCTCACCGAAACCTTGCTGGCCTGGATGGAAAGTCTGGAGCAGAAACCGGCGGTGCTGATCTCCGGTTCTGCGGTGGGTTGGTACGGCGACGGCGGCGAGCGCGAACTGACCGAAGCCAGCGGCCCGGTGCTGGATGACTTCCCCAGCCAGTTGTGTATCGCCTGGGAGGAAACCGCCCAGCGTGCCGAAGCCTTGGGCATTCGTGTGGTGCTGGTGCGTACGGGGTTGGTGCTGTCTGCCGAGGGCGGCTTTTTGTCGCGCCTGCTGCTGCCGTTCAAACTGGCGCTGGGCGGGCCGATTGGCAATGGGCGGCAGTGGATGCCCTGGGTGCATATCAAGGATCAAATCGCCCTGATTGATTTTCTTCTGCACAAGCAAGACGCCAACGGTCCTTATAATGCCTGCGCGCCACACCCGGTGCGCAACCGCGAATTTGCCAAGACCCTGGGCCAGGTGCTGCACCGCCCGGCGTTCATGCCGATGCCGGCATTTGCGTTGAAGGTTGGCCTGGGTGAGTTGTCCGGCTTGTTGCTGGGCGGGCAAAAGGCTTTGCCTGAACGGCTGCAGGCCGCAGGTTTCACTTTCCAGTTCACTGAGTTGCGTGCGGCTCTGGACGACTTGTCCAGCCGCCTCTAAAGATAGGATGTTGCATGACCGATCACGCGTTGTTACTGGTCAACCTGGGTTCGCCAAAGTCCACTTCAGTGGCCGATGTGCGCAGCTACCTCAATCAGTTCCTGATGGACCCTTATGTGATCGACTTGCCGTGGCCGGTGCGGCGCTTGCTGGTGTCGCTGATCCTGATCAAGCGCCCCGAGCAATCGGCCCATGCCTATGCGTCGATCTGGTGGGACGAGGGTTCGCCGTTGGTGGTTTTAAGCCGCCGCCTGCAACAGCGGATGACCGCGCAGTGGACCCAGGGCCCGGTGGAACTGGCGATGCGTTATGGCGAGCCGTCCCTGGAAACGGTCCTGACACGCCTGGCCGCCCAGGGTATTCAAAAAATCACACTGGCGCCGTTGTACCCGCAGTTTGCCGACAGCACCGTCACCACGGTGATAGAGGAAGCCAAGCGAGTGGTGCGCGACAAGCAACTGAATGTGCAGTTTTCGATCCTGCAACCGTTCTACGATCAGCCCGAATACCTGGATGCGCTGGCGGCGAGTGTGCGCTCTTATGTAGAGCAGGATTACGATCACTTGCTGCTCAGTTTCCATGGTTTGCCTGAGCGTCACCTGACCAAGCTTGACCCTACTGGCCAGCACTGCTTCAAGGACGCCGATTGCTGCAAGAACGCATTCCCCGAGGTGCTTGCCACCTGTTATCGCGCGCAGTGCTTCAGCGTGGCGCGGGACGTGGCCGCGCGGTTGGGTTTGCCGGAGGGTAAATGGTCGGTGGCGTTCCAGTCCCGCCTGGGCCGGGCCAAGTGGATCGAACCCTACACCGAGGCGCGCCTTGAGGCATTGGCCCAGCAAGGCGTGAAGAAGCTGCTGGTGATGTGCCCGGCGTTTGTCGCCGATTGCATTGAGACGTTGGAGGAAATTGGTGATCGCGGTCGCGAGCAATTTTGTGAAGCGGGGGGGGAGGAGTTGGTGTTGGTGCCTTGTCTGAATGATGAGCCGCAGTGGGCGGCGGCGCTTAATACACTGTGCGAGCGGGCGCCGGTTGCCTTGTAATCGAGGCCTGGGGTGATCCAATTGTGGGAGCTGGCTTGCCTGCGATGGCGGCCTGCCAACCGACGCTTCTCTACCTGACCCCCCGCGATCAACCTGTGGGGGCTTGCTCGCGAAGGCGGCCTGGCAGTCAACACAGTTGGATAGTGACAGTTGGATAGTGTACATATCCATTGCTGCGGTAACGGCCACCTAGGGTTCCGCTCTGACAGCGGGTCACTTTTGGAAGGACCCAAAAGTAACCAAAAGGTCCTCGCCCCACCACTCGGCACCTCGCCTAGGCTCGGTGTGCCCGAACGCAGGCTTGAATCCGTGGGCCGCCGCCACGCGCCATCCATGGCGCGGGGCGGCTAACCCGGCGTCCTGCCGGGTTACCCACGAATTCAAGCCTGCGTTCGGCCAGCGTGGTTTGACGGGGCGCCTGAGATCAAAAGCAGATCAAGATCAAGAGCGGCTCGCTTCGCATCGTGGTTACCTATGGCTATCGCAGGCAAGCCAGCTCTCACAATTTGACTGTATTTACAGATTAAGGGTCAGGCTAACCGTGAAGTTGCGCGGCTCGCCGGGGTTGACCCAATAGTTGCTGTAGGACCGCTCGTAGTACTTTTCATTGAACAGGTTGTTGAGGTTCAGCCCCACCGTCACGTTCTGCGTAGCCTTGTAGTGGGCCAGCAAATCCACGGTGTGGTAGGCGGGCAGTTCGAAGCCTGTGCCGGCTTCGCCTGAGCGGTCACCTACATAGGTGAACGCTGCGCCCAGGTCTGAGCCACGTAACGCGCCGTCCTGGAATTCATACACGCCCAACACACTGCCGCTGCGCTTGGCCACGCCGAGAATGCGGCTGCCCGTAGGAATGGTTTTGTCGCCCTTGGTCACTTCGGCGTCGATGTAGGCCAAGGCGCCGATCACGCGCACGGCGTCGGTCACTTGCCCGGTTACTTGCAGGTCGAACCCCTGGCTGCGGGCCTTGCCCATGGCGCGGTTGAGGTTGGTCGCCGGGTCCAGGGTGAGTACGTTTTCCTTTTCGATATGAAAAGCCGCAAGCGTGGTGCTGAGGCGGTCGTCAAACAGCTCGCTCTTGATCCCAACCTCATACCCCACGCCTTCTTCGGGCTTGAAGGACTTGCCGCCGGCATCCAGGCCGCTATTGGGCTTGAACGAGGTGGAGGCGTTGGCAAATACGCCGACTTCTGGCGTGAGCTGGTAGAGCAGGCCGGCGCGCTGGGTGAAGGCGTCGTGGGTTTGGCGGCTCTTGGCGTGGTTGCGGGCGAAGTTGTCGGTGCTTTGTTCGAAGTGCTCGAAGCGCGCACCGATCATGCCGCGCAGGCGGTCGGTGAAGATGATCTGGTCTTGCAGGTTCAGTGCGTGGCTTTTGGTCTGTTCGAAGATGTCGGTGCCGGAGCGCTCACCATTGGGTTTAGGCTGGCCGTAGACGGGGTTGTAAATATCGATGGGGTAACGACTGCCGCCAATGGTGGTGACGCGTTCTTTTTTGCGGTAATCCTCATATTCAGCGCCCACCAGCAATTCGTGCTGCCAAGTGCCAATATCGAACAAGCCTCTGAGTTCAAGTTGGGTGATGCTGTCGTGCCAACCTGTGGAGCGTTCCCGGTAGCGGCGGTCGATGGTGTGACCGTTGGTATTCAATGCGCGATTTTCCGAAGCATCGCCCCACAGGCTGCCCTGCTTGTAATGACTGGCCAGGCGCAGTTTCCAGGCGTCGTTGAGGTGGTGTTCCAATGCCGCCTGGATGCGATTGTTGTGGTTGCGGATATTGCCGTCGTTGGGCTCGCCGAGGAAGGTGGAATGGGACATGCCGGTATTGGCGACGATGCCTCGGTCGAAGGTGGAGCTGTGACGCACGAACTCGCTTTCCACCAGCAGGGTGGTGTCCGGGTCCAACTGCCAACTGAAGGAGGGCGCGACGAACACGCGCTTGGCGTCGACGTGATCGCGAAAGCTGTGGTTGTCTTCAACGGCCAGATTCACCCGCGTCAGCACACGCCCCTCGCTGTCCAGCGGCGTATTCACATCCAGCGCCGTGCGGTAGCGGTCCCAACTGCCGGCGCTGGTCTGCAGCGTGGTGAAGGCCTCGGGCTGGGGTTTCTTGGTGACGATATTCACCGTGCCGCCGGGATCGCCACGCCCATAAAGGCTGGCGGCGGGGCCCTTGAGCACCTCAATGCGTTCGATATTCGCCGCGTCCGGGGTACTGGGGTAACCGCGGTTGGCGCTGAAACCATCCTGGTAGAACTCGGACGTGGTGAAGCCGCGCACGCTGTATTCGTAGAGGGTCAGGCCGCCGAAGTTGTTTTGCTTGGACACACCGCCGGCGAATTCCAGGGCGCGCTCCACGCTGGTACTGCCCAGGTCTTTGAGTACCGTGGCCGGAATCACGCTGATCGATTGCGGGATGTCGCGCAACGCCGTGTCGGTCTTGGTCGCACTGGCAGAGCGGGTGGCACGGTAGCCGTCGACCGGGCCGGTGGCGGATTCATAGGCGTCGGAAGTGACGCTGATGGTGTCCAGTTCCAGGGTGTTTTCGTCGGCGTAGGCAGGGTCGAGCAGCAAACCCAGGGCCAGGCCGGCCAAGGGCACAAACTTTCGAGACGGCATGATAGAGCGTTCCAATAGCGATATTGAAACAATATAACATGCCTAATGAGAATGAATCGCTAAGAAATATGGCCTTACAAGCGCCCGTGAACGGGCGCTTGGGTCGCGACGGTTATTGCTCTTCTTTCACTGGCGCGGTCGCCGGTGGTGGGCGCAGGCCGATTTCCGCCGACAGTTTGATCTCCTTGCCGTTGCGCATCACCAGGATCGCCACCTTGTCGGTCGGCTTGATCCGAGCCACCTGGTTCATCGACTTGCGGCCATCACCCGCCGGGGCGCCGTCGATGCTGAGGATCACATCGCCCAGTTGCAGGCCGGCCTTCTGCGCCGGGCCGTCGCGGAAGATCCCCGCTACCACGATGCCTGGACGCCCGGTCAGGCCGAATGATTCGGCCAGTTCCTTGGTCAAGGGCTGTACTTCAATGCCCAGCCAGCCGCGAATCACCTGGCCGTGCTCGATGATCGACTTCATCACTTCCATCGCCAGCTTCACCGGGATCGCAAACCCAATGCCCTGTGAACCGCCGGACTTGGAAAAAATCGCGGTGTTGATGCCGGTCAGGTTGCCATTGGCGTCCACCAGCGCACCGCCTGAGTTGCCGGGGTTGATCGCCGCGTCGGTCTGGATGAAATCTTCGTAGCTGTTAAGGCCCAGCTGGTTGCGCCCGGTGGCGCTGATGATGCCCATGGTCACCGTCTGGCCCACCCCGAACGGGTTGCCGATGGCCAGCGCCACATCGCCCACGCGCAAACCGTCGGAGCGGCCGAGGGTGATGGCCGGTAGGTTCTTCAGATCAATCTTGAGTACCGCCAGATCCGTTTCCGGGTCGCTGCCCACCACGCGGGCCAGGGTTTCGCGGCCGTCACGCAGGGCCACCACGATCTGGTCGGCGCCGGTGGTCACGTGGTTGTTGGTGAGGATGTAGCCCTCGGGGCTCATGATCACACCGGAGCCGAGGCTGGATTCCATGCGGCGCTGCTTGGGGCCGTTGTCACCGAAATAGCGGCGAAATTGCGGGTCTTCAAACAACGGATGCGCGGGCTTGTTGATGACCTTGGTGGTGTACAGGTTGACCACCGCCGGCGCGGCAATGACCACGGCATCGGCATAGGTCACCGGGCCCTGCACCACCGTGTTGGTCTGCGGCGCCTGTTGCAGGTTCACATCCAGTGTGGGCAGGCCCACCCACTGGGGATAACGCTGGATAATCAGCATCGCGATCAGCACGCCAGCCAACAATGGCCATCCAAAAAAACGCAGTGCCTTGAGCATCAAGTAAGTCCTGACAGGTTGCAGGGGGCGCGAGAGCGCCCATAATGTCGCGCATTATACGAGGCTGCGACGCCTGCGAACGGGATATTTAGGAGTCTTTTATGGCCGTGCCCCTTACTACCCTCGTCGAGGAAGCCGACCGCTACCTCGGCAGCGCCAAAATTGCCGATTACTGCCCCAATGGCCTGCAGGTCGAGGGGCGGCCCCAAGTGATGCGCATCGTCAGCGGCGTGACCGCCAGCCAAGCGCTGCTGGACGCCGCCGTCGAGGCCAAGGCCGACCTGGTGCTGGTGCACCATGGTTACTTCTGGAAGGGCGAAAACCCCTGCATCACCGGCATGAAGCAGCGCCGCCTCAAAACCCTGCTCAAGCATGACATCAGCCTGCTGGCCTACCACTTGCCCCTGGACCTGCACGCCGATGTCGGCAACAACGTGCAACTGGCTCGCCACCTGGACATCACCGTCGAAGGCCCGCTGGACCCTGGCAACCCCAAAGTCGTCGGCCTGGTCGGCTCCCTGGCCGAGCCCCTGTCACCCCGCGACTTCGCCCGCCGCGTGCAGGACGTGATGGGCCGCGAACCGCTGCTGATCGAAGGCAGCGAGATGATTCGCCGCGTCGGCTGGTGTACCGGTGGCGGCCAGGGCTATATCGACCAGGCGATTGCCGCCGGTGTCGATTTGTACCTGAGCGGTGAAGCGTCCGAACAGACCTTCCACAGCGCCCGGGAAAACGACATCAGCTTCATCGCCGCCGGCCATCACGCTACCGAACGTTATGGCGTGCAGGCATTAGGCGACTACCTGGCGCGGCGCTTTGCCCTGGAGCACCTATTCATCGACTGCCCCAACCCGATCTAAAGCACAGCACTGAACACTGTGGGAGCTGGCTTGCCTTAATGCCAGTCAGTTAAGCGTGCATCGCCCTCTGTAGGAGCGAGCTTGCTCGCGAAAAACCGCAACGATAACGCGTGCTTCCTGAATGAACGCGGCGCCTATGAGTTTTTCGCGAGCAAGCTCGCTCCTACAAAAGCCTTAACTGACTGGCATTATGGCTTGCCTGCGATGGCATCACCTCGGTCAGCCTGAAGGAGCACGGCGCCTGTATCGCAGGCAAGCCAGCTCCCACATTGGCCGAGTTGAGCGCCAAACTCGGCGGCATATTCATATATCGTTTCGGTCTAGCTGGTGCCCTAAATAGAAGAAGTCGCTGTGCTAGCATGCCTCGCTCGAACACGGCCCGCTGGCCGTCCATAAGATCGTTTTTCCGTGAGTAACCATGGTCGACAAACTGACGCATCTGAAACAGCTGGAGGCGGAAAGCATCCACATCATCCGCGAGGTCGCCGCCGAGTTCGATAATCCGGTGATGCTCTACTCGATCGGTAAAGACTCCGCCGTGATGCTGCACCTGGCACGCAAGGCCTTCTTCCCAGGCAAGCTGCCGTTCCCGGTGATGCACGTCGACACCCGCTGGAAATTCCAGGAAATGTACAAGTTCCGCGACAAGATGGTCGAGGAGCTGGGCCTGGACCTCATCACCCACATAAACCCCGATGGCGTGGCGCAGAACATCAACCCGTTCACCCACGGCAGTGCCAAGCACACCGATATCATGAAGACCGAGGGCCTCAAGCAGGCGCTGGACAAGCATGGTTTCGACGCCGCATTCGGCGGTGCCCGTCGCGATGAAGAGAAATCCCGTGCCAAAGAGCGCGTGTACTCGTTCCGCGACAGCAAACACCGCTGGGATCCAAAAAACCAACGCCCGGAGCTGTGGAACGTCTACAACGGCAACGTCAACAAGGGCGAGTCGATCCGCGTGTTCCCGCTGTCCAACTGGACCGAGCTGGACATCTGGCAGTACATCTACCTTGAAGGCATCCCGATTGTGCCGCTGTATTTCGCCGCCGAGCGCGAGGTGATCGAGAAGAACGGCACGTTGATCATGATCGACGACGACCGCATCCTCGAGCACCTGTCCGACGAAGACAAAGCCCGCATCGTCAAAAAGAAAGTACGTTTCCGCACCCTTGGCTGCTACCCGTTGACGGGGGCGGTGGAGTCCGAAGCCGAGACGCTGACGGACATCATTCAGGAAATGCTCCTGACGCGAACTTCCGAGCGCCAGGGCCGTGTCATCGACCACGATGGTGCCGGCTCGATGGAAGATAAAAAACGTCAAGGCTATTTCTAAGGGGCTGTCATGTCGCATCAATCTGATTTGATCAGCGAGGACATCCTCGCCTACCTGGGCCAGCACGAGCGCAAAGAGATGTTGCGCTTCCTGACCTGCGGCAACGTCGATGACGGCAAGAGCACCCTGATCGGGCGCCTGCTGCACGACTCCAAGATGATCTACGAAGATCACCTGGAAGCCATTACCCGCGATTCGAAAAAATCCGGCACCACCGGTGACGATATCGACCTGGCGTTGCTGGTCGATGGCCTGCAGGCCGAGCGTGAGCAGGGCATCACCATTGATGTTGCCTACCGCTATTTCTCCACCGCCAAACGCAAATTCATCATCGCCGATACCCCCGGCCATGAGCAGTACACCCGCAACATGGCCACCGGTGCGTCCACCTGTGACCTGGCGATCATCCTGATCGACGCTCGCTACGGCGTGCAGACCCAGACCCGTCGTCACAGCTACATCGCCTCGTTGCTGGGCATCAAACACATCGTGGTGGCCATCAACAAGATGGACATCAACGGCTTTGACCAAAGCGTATTCGAGTCGATCAAGGCCGATTACCTGAAGTTCGCCGAAGGTATCGCGTTCAAGCCGAGCACCCTGGCCTTCGTGCCGATGTCGGCGCTCAAGGGCGACAACGTGGTGAACAAGAGCGAGCGTTCGCCCTGGTACACCGGCCAGTCGCTGATGGAGATCTTGGAGACTGTCGAGATCGCCAATGATCGCAACTACACCGACCTGCGTTTCCCGGTGCAGTACGTCAACCGCCCGAACCTGAACTTCCGTGGGTTTGCCGGCACCCTGGCGAGCGGCATCGTGCATAAGGGCGACGAAGTGGTGGTGTTGCCGTCGGGCAAGAGCAGCCGCGTCAAATCCATCGTCACCTTTGAAGGTGAGCTGGAACACGCAGGCCCAGGCCAGGCCGTGACCTTGACCATGGAAGACGAGATCGACATCTCTCGTGGCGACCTGCTGGTGCATGCCGACAACGTGCCGCAAGTGACCGACGCCTTCGACGCCATGCTGGTGTGGATGGCCGAAGAACCGATGCTGCCGGGCAAGAAATACGACATCAAACGCGCCACCAGCTACGTGCCGGGTTCCATCACCAGCATCGTGCACCGCGTGGACGTAAACACCCTGGCCGAAGGCCCGGCGAGTTCGCTGCAGCTCAACGAGATTGGCCGGGTCAAGGTCAGCCTGGACGCCGCCATCGCCCTGGACGGTTACGACAGCAACCGCACCACCGGCGCGTTTATCGTGATCGACCGCTTGACCAACGGTACAGTGGCCGCGGGTATGATCATCGCACCGCCGGTGGGTCATGGCGGCGCAGCGCAGCACGGCAGCCTGGCGCATGTTGCCACCGAAGAGCGCGCCCTGCGTTTCGGCCAGCAGCCGGCCACGGTGTTGTTCAGCGGCTTGTCGGGCGCTGGCAAGAGCACCCTGGCCTATGCGGTTGAGCGCAAGCTGTTCGACATGGGCCGTGCGGTGTTCGTACTGGATGGCCAGAACCTGCGCCACGACCTGAACAAAGGGTTGCCGCAGGACCGTGCCGGGCGTACCGAGAACTGGCGTCGTGCCGCTCATGTGGCGCGCCAGTTCAACGAAGCCGGCCTGCTGACCCTGGCGGCCTTCGTTGCCCCGGATGCCGAAGGCCGTGAACAGGCCAAGGCGCTGATTGGTGCGGACCGACTGCTGACCGTCTACGTGCAGGCATCGCCGTTGGTGTGCGCCGAGCGTGACCCGCAAGGGTTGTACGCGGCCGGTGGGGATAACATCCCTGGCGAATCCTTCCCGTATGACGTGCCGTTGAATGCCGACCTGGTAATCGACACTCAGGCGTTGTCGCTGGAAGACAGCGTCAAGCAAGTGCTGGAGCTGTTGCGTCAGCGCGGCGCGATCTAAACCTCGCAGCCATCAAAAAGCCCGCCATCGATCACTCGGTGGCGGGCTTTTTACATATTCTCAAATATGGACTCGATCAATGTGGGAGCTGGCTTGCCTGCGATGGCGGACTGTCAGTTTATTTATTCTTAGCTGGTCCACCGCTATCGCAGGCAAGCCAGCTCCCACATTAAATGGCATGCACATGTAGATCAGCGGCTGGCCGGAAAGTCTTTGTGCAGCTGTTCCAACAATGCATCCTTGTCTTGCCACAACTGGTTGATCCAGCCCTGGAACGCCAGTCGATATTCCCCATCCTGCTCATAATTCTTGCCGATGAATTCGGCCGGTATCTGCACCTCTTCAAAGTGCACCACCACGTCCTTCACGTTACCGCACAGCAAATCCCAATAACCTGGGCGCCCGGCGGGGTAGTGGATGGTCACATTGATCAGTGACTTGAGCTGCTCGCCCATGGCATCCAGCACAAACGCAATACCGCCCGCCTTGGGTTTAAGCAGGTAGCGAAACGGTGACTGCTGCTGCGCATGCTTGCCCGGGGTAAAGCGTGTGCCTTCGGCAAAGTTGAAAATCCCCACGGGGTTGTCGCGAAACTTCGCACAGGTCTTGCGCGTGGTTTCCAGGTCTTTGCCTTTCTTCTCCGGGTGCTTCTCCAAATAAGCCTTGCTGTAGCGCTTCATGAAGGGAAAGCCCAGTGCCCACCACGCCAGGCCAATCACGGGTACCCAGATCAGCTCTTGCTTGAGGAAAAACTTCAGGGGGCGAATGCGCCGATTGAGCACGTACTGCAACACCATGATGTCGACCCAGCTCTGATGGTTGCTGGTCACCAGGTACGAGTGCTGGTAGTCCAGGCCCTCAAGGCCAGTCAGGTGCCAGCGTGTACGCCGCACCAGGTTCATCCAGCCCTTGTTGTTGGTAACCCAGGCTTCGTGGGTGTGGTTCATCAGCCATTCGCTCAGGCGCTTGGCGAACGGCAGCGCCTTGAACAGTGCCACGATAAACAGGAACGAACACAGCAGGATCGTGTTCAGCGCCAGCAACAGCGAAGCAATCACCCCGCGCACGGCGGCAGGTAGAAAATCCAGCATTTAGATATCCATGGGTCGGTTGGCGGCTTGGATCGCCGTCAGGGCGATGGTGTACACGATGTCGTCCACCTGGGCGCCACGTGGCAGGTCATTGACCGGTTTGCGCAGGCCCTGGAGCATCGGCCCCAGGCTCACGCAATCGGCGCTGCGTTGTACGGCTTTGTGGGTGGTGTTGCCGGTGTTCAGGTCCGGGAACACAAAGACGGTGGCTTTGCCTGCCACCTGGCTGTTGGGCGCCAGTTGCCGGGCGACGTTTTCGTTGGCGGCGGCGTCGTATTGCAACGGGCCGTCGATCAGCAGCGAGCTTTGTTGCTCGTGGGCGAGCAGGGTGGCTTCGCGGACTTTTTCCACCTCCTCGCCGCTGGCCGAGTCACCGCTGGAATAGCTGATCATCGCCACCCGTGGCGTGATGCCGAACGCGGCCGCCGAGTCGGCGCTTTGCAGGGCGATTTCCGCCAGTTCCGCAGCGCTTGGGTGCGGGTTCATCACGCAGTCGCCGTACACCAGTACCTGCTCGGGGAACAGCATAAAGAACACCGACGACACCAAGGTGCAGCCCGGCGCGGTCTTGATCAGTTGCAGGGCAGGGCGAATGGTATTGGCGGTGGAGTGAATAACGCCGGAGACCAGGCCATCCACTTCGTCGAGAGCGAGCATCATGGTGGCGATCACCACGGTGTCTTCCAGCTGTTGCTCGGCCATGGGCGCATTGAGGCTTTTGCTCTTGCGCAAGGCGACCATCGGCTCCACGTAGCGTTGGCGAATCAGGTCGGGGTCGAGAATCTCCAGGCCTTCGGGCAGGTCGATACCCTGGGCGCGGGCGACTGCCTCCACATCCGCAGGCTTGGCCAGCAGCACGCAACGGGCAATGCCGCGGGCCTGGCAGATGGCGGCGGCCTGTACGGTCAGCGGCTCGCTGCCTTCGGGCAACACGATGCGTTTGTTGGCGGCCTGGGCGCGTTGGATCAACTGGTAACGGAACACCGCCGGCGACAGGCGCATCTCCCGCGGCGTGCCGCAACGCTGGTGCAGCCAGCGCGCATCGAGGTGGCTGGCGACGAAGTCGGTGATGATTTCCGCACGCTCGCGGTCATCGATAGGGATTTCCTTGTTGAGGCTATTGAGCTGGTTGGCGGTGTCATAGGAGCCGGTGCTCACCGACAACACCGGCAACCCGGCCTGGAAGGCGCCCCGGCACAGATCCATGATGCGTGGGTCGGGCAGGGTGTCGCTGGTCAGCAGCAGCCCGGCCAGCGGCACGCCATTGATGGCGGCCAGGCTGACGGCGAGGATGATGTCATCGCGATCTCCCGGGGTCACCACCAACACGCCGGGTTTGAGCAGCTCGACGGTGTTACGCATGGTGCGCGCGCAAATGATGATCTTGGTCATGCGCCGGCTTTCGTAGTCGCCGGCGTTGAGGATCTGCGCGCCCATCAGGTCCGCCACATCGCGGGTGCGCGGGGCGTTGAGCTCGGGTTGGTAGGGGATGCAGCCGAGCAGGCGAAAATCACCGCTGCGCAACAGCGGCGAATGCTCTTTGAGGCGCGCCGAGAAGGCTTCCATGCTTTCGTCGGTGCGTACCTTGTTGAGGATGACGCCCAGCACTTTCGGGTCTTTAGGGCCGCCAAACAGTTGGGCCTGCAATTCCACGCGGCCGGAAAGCTCGGTGAGCACTTCGTTTTCCGGGGCCGAGACGAGGATCACTTCCGCGTCCAGGCTCTTGGCCAGGTGCAGGTTGACCCGTGCCGCATAGCTGGCGCTACGGGTCGGTACCATGCCTTCGACGATCAGCACGTCTTTGCCTACGGCCGCCTGCTGGTACAGGGTGATGATTTCTTCGAGCAACTCATCGAGCTGGCCGTCACCGAGCATGCGCTCTACGTGAGCCAAGCCCAGAGGCTGCGGCGGTTTCAGGCCGTGGGTGCGTGCCACCAGCTCGGTGGAACGTTCCGGCCCGGTATCGCCAGGGTGTGGCTGGGCGATGGGTTTGAAAAAACCGACTTTCAGGCCGGCCCGTTCCAGGGTGCGCACCAGCCCAAGGCTGATGGAGGTCAGACCCACACCAAAATCGGTGGGCGCGATAAAAAAAGTCTGCATGCGAATTCTCTGGAGGTGCATGGCTTGGGTGGCGCTCTATGGGTGAGTGCCTACCGCGAATCAGGCGCCAAGGTTATCGTTATTCGTGCCCTTGCGCACACCAGCCGCACGCAAAGGCCTGGCCTATTTTTTCAAGGCGTTGCGCGGGGTCGAGCACCCAGGCGCGTGACTGCCAGGGCGGCTGGTGGCGCAAATGCTGGGTGTGGCCGCAGGACAGCTCGACCACCCAGTGCCCATCGTCGTCCTGATGAAAACCTGTGATCGTGACCGTTGATCGGCCCCGTCCGTCCGGGTTCCGTTCGCTTTCGGGCAAATCCTTGTTTAGACTTGTCCGTTCTTCATTCTTTTGCAAAAGGTCTCGCCCCATGACGATCGCCGCTAACAAGGCTGTCTCCATCGACTATACCCTGACCAACGACGCTGGTGAGGTCATCGACAGCTCCGCCGGCGGCGCGCCGCTGGTTTACCTGCAAGGCGCAGGCAACATCATCCCGGGCCTGGAAAAGGCTCTGGAAGGCAAGAGCGTCGGTGACGAACTGACCGTCGCCGTAGAACCTGAAGATGCCTACGGCGAATACTCCGCCGAACTGGTCAGTACCTTGAGCCGCAGCATGTTCGAAGGTGTTGATGAGCTGGAAGTGGGCATGCAGTTCCACGCTTCGGCGCCGGACGGCCAAATGCAGATCGTCACCATCCGCGACCTGGACGGCGATGACGTGACCGTTGACGGCAACCACCCTCTGGCTGGCCAGCGCCTGAACTTCCAAGTGAAGATCGTAGCCATCCGCGACGCTTCCCAGGAAGAAGTGGCTCACGGCCACGTCCACGGTGAAGGCGGTCATCACCATTGATTGATGTTTTGATCAAGTGGTAGCAAAAACGCCCCGACTGGTTCGGGGCGTTTTTTTGCCCTGGGCTCACTGTAGGAGCGAGCTTGCTCGCGAAAAACCCGAGACCCCCGCTGGGCGCCAGGCTTCCCGCGTCATCGTTAACGATCTTCGCGAGCAAGCTCGCTCCTACAGTTTCAGGCACACACAAAAATGCCCCGGACCTTTCGGTACGGGGCATTTTTTAACTGTTACACAGCCTGAGCTGCGTTGCAGTTGTTACCACTTAGGCTGCAGCAGGAACGCTCAGAGCCTTGATGTGGCCATTCAGGCGGCTCTTATGGCGAGCGGCCTTGTTCTTGTGGATGATGCCTTTATCGGCCATACGGTCGATAACAGGCACAGCCAGAACGTAAGCTGCTTGAGCTTTTTCAGCGTCTTTGGTGTCGATGGCTTTGACTACATTCTTGATGTAGGTGCGAACCATGGAACGCAGGCTGGCGTTGTGGCTGCGACGCTTCTCAGCCTGTTTTGCACGTTTTTTGGCGGAAGGTGTGTTGGCCACCGTCGAGCTCCTCGAAAGACTTTTTAGGAAATAGCAAACAAAATAGGCCGCGAATCATGCCGATGACTTGACGGGTTGTCAAGGGCGGCTGATGCGAACTGCTGAGTGGTCGATCTGAAGAGGCGGGTGATTTATTTCCGGCGCTTGACCTGTAAACTCGCGAGCTTTGGCTCTGTGCTGTTGCAGGCGCGCAGTATCGCATAAGTGGGCGCGTAGTTCGCCTGCTCTTTATCTATAGGCGCAAACTCTTTCAATGAATCTGCTCAAATCGTTGGCTGCCGTCAGCTCTATCACAATGATCTCCCGGGTATTGGGGTTTGTGCGTGACACCCTGCTGGCACGCATCTTTGGCGCCAGCATGGCCACGGATGCGTTCTTTATTGCCTTTAAACTGCCCAACCTGCTGCGGCGGATCTTCGCTGAGGGCGCATTTTCCCAAGCGTTCGTGCCGATTCTGGCCGAATACAAGACCCAGCATGGCGAGGAGGCAACTCGTACGTTCATCGCCTACGTCTCGGGTTTGCTGACGCTGGTGCTGATGCTGGTAACCGTCGTCGGGATGCTCGCCGCGCCCTGGGTGATCTGGGCCACGGCGCCCGGTTTTGCCAATACGCCGGAAAAGTTCGCGCTGACTACTGATCTGCTGCGGGTGACCTTTCCTTATATATTGCTGATTTCCCTGTCTTCGCTCGCCGGGGCGATCCTCAATACCTGGAACCGTTTCTCGGTACCGGCTTTTGTGCCGACCTTGCTGAACGTCAGCATGATTATTTTTGCGCTGTTCCTTACGCCGTATTTCGATCCACCCGTCATGGCCCTGGGCTGGGCGGTCCTGGCCGGCGGCCTGGCGCAGTTGCTGTACCAACTGCCCCACCTGAAAAAAATCGGCATGCTTGTACTGCCGCGCTTGAACCTCAAGGATTCCGGCGTCTGGCGCGTGATGCGCAACATGCTGCCGGCGATCCTCGGGGTGTCGGTCAGTCAGATTTCCCTGATCATCAACACCGCGTTCGCCTCGTTGCTGGTGTCCGGCTCGGTGTCGTGGATGTACTACGCCGACCGCCTGATGGAATTGCCATCCGGTGTGCTGGGCGTGGCGTTGGGCACCATCCTGCTGCCGACCCTGGCGCGTACCTACGCCAGCAAGGACCGCCAGGAATACTCACGCATTCTCGATTGGGGCCTGCGCCTGTGCTTTTTGCTGGTGTTGCCGTGCGCCTTGGCCCTGGGCATCCTCGCCGAGCCGTTGACGGTCTCGCTGTTTCAATACGGGCAGTTCGACGCCCATGACGCCTTGATGACCCAGCATGCGCTGGTCGCCTACTCCGTGGGCCTGCTTGGTATTATCGTGATCAAAGTGCTGGCGCCCGGCTTCTACGCCCAGCAGAACATCCGCACCCCGGTGAAAATCGCGATTTTCACCCTGGTCGTTACACAATTGCTCAACTTGGTGTTTATCGGCCCGCTGGCCCACGCCGGCCTGGCCTTGGCGATCAGCGCGGGTGCGTGCATAAACGCAGGCCTGCTGTTTTACCAATTGCGTAAACAACAGATGTACCAACCACAGCCAGGCTGGGGCGTGTTTGCGTTCAAACTGCTGGTGGCGGTCGCCGCGATGTCGGTTGTGCTGTTTGGCCTGATGCACATCATGCCGGCCTGGGGCCAAGGCAATATGCTGGAGCGCTTCATGCGCCTGGGTGTATTGGTAGTAGCGGGCGTGGTGGTGTACTTCGGCATGTTGCTGTTGCAGGGTTTTCGCCTGCGCGATTTCAATCGCAAGTCGCTGGGGTAGCGAGTTTGCCGTGATAAAACGGTTGTTTTATCGATTCGACCCATTTGGCCTGCGCTGTTGCCTGTCGTCCGGGGCTGGGTGTGGTTATAATCGACCACTTTATGAGCAAGAAGCGCGTTATGCAGCTGGTTCGAGGTCTCCACAACCTGCGCCCCGAGCACCGGGGCTGCGTCGCCACTATTGGCAACTTTGACGGTGTTCACCGTGGCCACCAGGCTATCCTGGCTCGGTTGCGCGAGCGTGCGGTCGAGTTGGGCGTGCCCAGCTGCGTGGTGATTTTTGAACCACAACCGCGGGAGTTCTTTACCCCGGAAACGGCGCCGGCCCGCTTGGCGCGCTTGCGGGACAAGTTGCAGCTGTTGGCGGAAGAGGGCGTGGACCGTGTCCTCTGCCTGGCTTTCAACCAGCGTTTGCGCAGCCTCAGCGCCGCCGAGTTCGTCGACCGCATCCTGGTGGACGGCCTGGGCGTGCAGCACCTGGAGGTCGGCGACGACTTCCATTTCGGTTGTGACCGGGTCGGGGATTTCGATTTCCTGCAGCATGCCGGCGTCAACCAGGGTTTCACTGTCGAAGCCGCGCAAACCGTCGAACTGGACGGCCTGCGCGTGAGCAGCACCCAGGTGCGTAACGCCCTGGCCGCCGCCGACTTCGACCTGGCCGAGCGTTTGCTCGGTCGCCCGTTCCGCATTGCCGGGCGGGTACTGCACGGCCAGAAGCTGGCGCGCCAACTGGGCACGCCAACCGCCAACGTGCAACTCAAGCGCCGCCGTGTGCCGCTGACCGGGGTTTACCTGGTGAGCGTCGACATCGACGGCCAATCGTGGCCAGGAGTCGCCAATATAGGCGTCAGGCCCACGGTTGCAGGTGATGGCAAGGCCCACCTGGAAGTTCACCTTTTGGATTTTGCCGGTGATTTATACGACCGGCGTTTGACGGTGGTTTTCCACCAGAAGCTGCGTGAAGAGCAGCGTTTCGCCTCCCTTGAGGCGTTGAAAACGGCGATCAATGCGGATGTCGCCGCCGCCCGTGCACTAGCCGCACCTAGCGCCCATCGCTAACCGAAGAGCCTTAAATGACCGACTATAAAGCCACGCTAAACCTTCCGGACACCGCCTTCCCAATGAAGGCCGGCCTGCCACAGCGCGAACCGCAGATCCTGCAGCGCTGGGACAGTATTGGCCTGTACGGAAAGTTGCGCGAAATTGGCAAGGATCGTCCGAAATTCGTCCTGCACGACGGCCCTCCTTATGCCAACGGCACGATTCACATCGGTCATGCGCTGAACAAGATTCTCAAGGACATGATCCTGCGCTCCAAGACCCTGTCGGGCTTCGACGCGCCGTATGTCCCGGGCTGGGACTGCCATGGCCTGCCGATCGAACACAAAGTCGAAGTGACCTACGGCAAGAACCTGGGCGCGGATAAAACCCGCGAACTGTGCCGTGCCTACGCCGCCGAACAGATCGAAGGGCAGAAGTCTGAATTCATCCGCCTGGGTGTGCTGGGCGAGTGGGACAACCCCTACAAGACCATGAATTTCAAGAACGAGGCCGGTGAAATCCGTGCCTTGGCCGAAATCGTCAAGGGCGGTTTCGTGTTCAAGGGCCTCAAGCCCGTGAACTGGTGCTTCGACTGCGGTTCGGCCCTGGCCGAAGCGGAAGTGGAGTACGAAGACAAGAAGTCCTCGACCATCGACGTGGCCTTCCCGATCGCCGACGACGCCAAGCTGGCCCAGGCGTTCGGCCTGGCAAGCCTGGCCAAGCCGGCCGCCATCGTGATCTGGACCACCACCCCCTGGACCATCCCGGCCAACCAGGCGCTGAACGTGCACCCGGAATTCACCTACGCCCTGGTGGACGTCGGTGATCGCCTGCTGGTGCTGGCCGAGGAAATGGTCGAGTCGTGCCTGGCGCGTTACGAACTGCAAGGTTCGGTGATCGCCACCACCACCGGTTCTGCGCTGGAGCTGATCAACTTCCGTCACCCGTTCTATGAACGTCTGTCGCCGGTGTACCTGGCTGACTACGTCGAGCTGGGTTCGGGTACTGGCATTGTTCACTGCTCGCCTGCCTATGGTGTGGACGACTTCGTGATCTGCAAGAAGTACGGCATGGTCAACGATGACATCATCAACCCGGTGCAGAGCAACGGCGTATACGTGCCTTCGCTCGAGTTCTTCGGTGGCCAGTTCATCTTCAAGGCCGATCAACCGATCATCGAAAAGCTGCGTGAAGTCGGTGCGTTGATGCAAACCGCCACCATCCAGCACAGCTACATGCATTGCTGGCGTCACAAGACCCCGCTGATCTACCGCGCTACGGCGCAGTGGTTTATCGGCATGGACAAAGAGCCGACCAGCGGCGACACCCTGCGTGTACGTTCGCTCAAAGCCATCGAGGACACCACGTTCGTCCCGGCCTGGGGCCAGGCGCGCCTGCACTCGATGATCGCCAACCGTCCGGACTGGTGCATCTCCCGCCAACGTAACTGGGGAGTGCCGATCCCGTTCTTCCTGAACAAGGAAAGCGGTGAACTGCACCCGCGCACCGTGGAGTTGATGGAAGTCGTGGCTCAGCGCGTTGAGCAAGAAGGCATCGAAGCCTGGTTCAAGCTGGACGCCGCCGAGCTGCTGGGCGACGAAGCGCCGCTGTACGACAAGATCAGCGACACCCTCGACGTGTGGTTCGATTCGGGCACCACTCACTGGCACGTGCTGCGTGGCTCGCACCCGATGGGTCACGAGACCGGCCCGCGCGCCGACCTGTACCTGGAAGGTTCGGACCAACACCGTGGCTGGTTCCACTCGTCATTGCTGACCGGTTGCGCCATCGACAACCACGCGCCGTACCGCGAGCTGCTGACTCACGGTTTCACCGTCGACGAGACGGGCCGCAAGATGTCCAAGTCGCTGAAGAACGTGATCGAACCGAAAAAGATCAACGACACCTTGGGCGCCGACATCATGCGTCTGTGGGTGGCCTCCACCGATTACTCGGGTGAAATCGCCGTGTCGGACCAGATCCTGGCCCGCAGCGCCGACGCCTACCGTCGTATCCGCAATACCGCACGCTTCCTGCTGTCGAACCTGACCGGTTTCAACCCGGCCACCGACCTGCTGCCAGCCGAAGACATGCTCGCCCTGGACCGTTGGGCCGTGGACCGTACCCTGCTGCTGCAGCGCGAGCTGCAAGAGCACTACGGCGAATACCGCTTCTGGAACGTCTACTCCAAGATCCACAACTTCTGCGTGCAGGAGCTGGGCGGTTTCTACCTCGACATCATCAAGGACCGCCAGTACACCACCGGCGCCAACAGCAAGGCGCGCCGTTCGGCGCAGACCGCGCTGTACCACATCAGCGAAGCGCTGGTGCGCTGGATCGCACCGATCCTGGCGTTCACCGCCGACGAGCTGTGGGAATACCTGCCGGGCGAGCGTAACGAGTCCGTCATGCTCAACACCTGGTACGAAGGCTTGACCGAACTGCCGGCCGACTTCGAACTGGGCCGCGAGTACTGGGCAGGCGTCATGGCCGTCAAGGTTGCGGTGAACAAGGAGCTGGAAGTCCAACGTGCGGCCAAGGCCGTGGGTGGCAACCTGCAAGCCGAAGTCACCCTGTTTGCCGAGGATGGCCTGACCGCCGACCTGGCCAAGCTGAGCAACGAACTGCGCTTCGTGCTGATCACCTCCACCGCGAGCCTGGCACCTTTCGCCCAGGCCCCGGCAGATGCCGTGGTCACCGAGGTACCGGGCCTGAAGCTCAAGGTGGTGAAGTCGGCCTTCCCTAAATGCGCCCGTTGCTGGCACTGCCGTGAAGATGTCGGCGTGAACCCTGAGCACCCGGAAATCTGTGGTCGTTGTGTCGACAACATCAGCGGTGAAGGCGAGGTTCGCCACTATGCCTAATGCAGCCAGTCGTTTCGGACGTCTGGGCTGGCTCGTACTGAGCCTGCTGGTACTGGTCATCGACCAGGTCAGCAAGGCTCACTTCGAGGGCTCCCTGGAAATGTTCCAGCAAATCGTGGTGATCCCGGATTACTTCAGTTGGACCCTGGCCTACAACACCGGCGCCGCCTTCAGCTTCCTGGCTGACGGCGGTGGCTGGCAGCGCTGGCTGTTCGCGGTGATCGCCGTGGTGGTCAGTGCCGTGCTGGTGGTGTGGCTAAAGCGTCTGGGCCGCGACGACACCTGGCTGGCCATTGCGCTGGCGCTGGTGCTGGGTGGCGCGCTGGGTAACCTGTATGACCGCATCGCCCTGGGCCATGTGATCGACTTCATCCTGGTGCATTGGCAGAACCGCCACTACTTCCCGGCGTTCAACTTTGCCGACAGCGCCATTACCGTTGGTGCAATCATGCTGGCGCTGGATATGTTCAAGAGCAAGAAAACCGGAGAAACCGTCAATGACTGATCAGGTATTGGCTGAGCAACGCATCGGCCAGAACACGGAAGTCACTTTGCATTTTGCATTGCGCCTGGAAAATGGCGACACGGTCGACAGCACCTTCGACAAAGCCCCGGCGACCTTCAAGGTTGGCGACGGTAACCTGCTGCCTGGTTTTGAAGCGGCATTGTTCGGGTTCAAGGCGGGCGACAAGCGCAACCTGCAGATCCTGCCGGAAAACGCCTTCGGCCAGCCCAACCCGCAAAACGTGCAGATCATCCCGCGTTCGCAGTTTGAAGGCATGGACCTGTCGGAAGGCTTGCTGGTGATCTTCAATGATGCGGCCAATACCGAATTGCCCGGAGTGGTTAAAGCGTTCGATGATGCGCAAGTGACCATCGACTTCAACCATCCGTTGGCCGGTAAAACCTTGACGTTTGATGTTGAAATCATCGACGTTAAAGCGCTCTAACTGACGAAACCGGTTCCTGTGGGGCTGGCTTGTGTGGGAGCTGGCTTGCCTGCGATAGCATCACCTCGGTGTACCTGATACATCGAGTCGTTTGCATCGCGGGCAAGCCCGCTCCCACAGAGGCTTATTCTATAGAGCTGAGTTGATCCAATTTCTTGGCCTGCAAGGCACGAGGCACAGCATGCAAATCAAACTCGCCAACCCCCGTGGCTTCTGCGCTGGCGTGGACCGGGCGATCGAAATCGTCAACCGCGCTTTGGAAGTCTTCGGGCCGCCGATTTATGTGCGCCACGAAGTCGTCCATAACAAGTTCGTGGTCGAAGACCTGCGCGCACGCGGTGCGATCTTTGTCGAAGAGCTCGACCAGGTACCCGACGACGTTATCGTCATCTTCAGTGCCCATGGCGTGTCCCAGGCCGTGCGTACCGAAGCGGCCGGCCGTGGCCTTAAAGTGTTCGATGCCACCTGCCCGCTGG
The DNA here is from genome assembly GCF_021606625.1 of Pseudomonas sp. PA-4-8C. Taxonomy (NCBI): domain Bacteria; kingdom Pseudomonadati; phylum Pseudomonadota; class Gammaproteobacteria; order Pseudomonadales; family Pseudomonadaceae; genus Pseudomonas; species Pseudomonas sp. PA-4-8C. The sequence goes on along the minus strand of NZ_WKCD01000001.1, from coordinate 84,689 downwards.
TGACCAAGGTGCACATCGAGGTAGCGCGTTATAGCCGCGACGGCCGCGAATGCATCCTGATCGGCCATGCCGGTCACCCGGAAGTCGAAGGCACCATGGGCCAGTACGATGCCAGCAACGGCGGCGCCATCTACCTGGTGGAAGACGAAAAAGACGTTGCCAACCTGCAGGTGCACAACCCTGATCGCCTGGCTTTCGTCACCCAGACCACCTTGTCCATGGACGATACCAGTCGTGTCATCGACGCCCTGCGCACGCGGTTTCCTGCTATTGGCGGCCCCCGCAAGGATGACATCTGCTACGCCACGCAAAACCGCCAGGATGCGGTCAAGCAACTGGCGGACGAATGCGATGTAGTGCTGGTGGTCGGCAGCCCTAACAGTTCCAACTCCAACCGCCTGCGCGAGCTGGCCGAGCGCATGGCCACACCGGCGTACCTGATCGACGGCGCCGAAGACATGCAGCGCAGCTGGTTCGACGGTGTCGAGCGTATCGGCATCACGGCGGGCGCCTCCGCTCCGGAAGTACTGGTGCGCGGCGTGATCCAACAGTTGCAAGCCTGGGGTGCCACCGGCGCCGATGAGCTGGCGGGTCGTGAAGAGAACATCACGTTCTCGATGCCCAAGGAACTGCGGGTCCGCTCGCTGCTCTGACGGCCAGGGTGCTGGAATAGCCTCGGCATAATGCCTGCTCGGTCTTGTCACTGCGCAGGCTGACGCGCCCGCTGGGGGCCAGTACGATCTGATACAGGCTCTGTGCCTGGTCCTTGTCACACACATGCACGGTGCCGGCACGAAATCCCCCGCCGGCGAACACCGGCTCTCCCAAGCCGCTGAAGCGCACCTGGCTTGTCACCGGGCCATTACCGGCGACCGGCACGCGCCCACTGCTTTCACGCTCCAGCAATATTGGATTGTCGTCATCCAGGTGGCCGCGCCCACTTACATCCAGTATCACGCGCCATCCCAGGCTCCAGTCCTCGTCCTTTGCATGAATGACCACCGCCCGGTTGCGCGCGATGGCCTCGGTGCGTGCGTAGCGCAACCCGGAGGCGAGTGCTTGGGCCGCGTTTTGTCGTTGCTGCGATTCAAGCAAACCCTTGAAACCGGGTACGGCCAGTTGCGCTAGAAAACTGGTGACGATCAGCCCCAGCAACATTTCAATCAGGGTGAATCCTTGTTGTTTCATGTGCGTTCCCTCCTTGGGCACGAGTGGGTTGTCTAGGTATAGCGCTTGGTCCTTGGCGCTGGATGATGGCCTTTATGTCCAAAGTATTTCCCTTTGTTCCGGGAGCAGCGCGGCTCTAAAACCGACGCTAGGCTTGGGTCGCACAGCAGGCTTTGCCTGCTTTTTTCACCGGCCTTCGACGCGGATGACGACGCAAATGCCAGCCTGCCACAACCGATTTTTCCTGCGCGTTGCGCACTTGCGCCAGTCCGGCATGACGCTGGTCGAAGTGCTGGTAGCGCTGTTGATATTGGCGATCGGCCTGATGGGCGCTGCGGTACTGCAACTCAACGCGCTCAAGTACACCAACAGCGCCAGGATGACCAGCCAAGCGAGCTTTATTGCCTACGACATGCTCGACCGCATTCGCACCAATGCTGGCGCCGATTACACATGGGGCAGGGCGGAGCTGGCGCCACCCAACACCGCCACCGCCAGCGTGCGTGACCTGGACCTGCACGATTTCGAAGCCAATATCATGGGTTTTGCCGGCGAGGATGCGAAAGGTTCAGTGGTGGTGAACGGGCACGAGGTCACCATCAGCATCAGTTGGGCAGATGCCCGGGCAGCAAACCGCCCAGGGGCGCGGGAAACCTTCACCCTGACCAGTCGTATCAGCAATGAACAAGGAGTGTCGCAATGAAGCGTGTTGTGCGAGGTTTCAGCCTGGTGGAAGTGCTGCTGGCGCTCGCCGTCGGGTTGGTTTTGATACTTGGAGCGAGCCAGATACTGGTCAGTGCGCGGTTGACCCATGCCAGCCAGCAGGCCGCCATGGTGCTGCAGGATGATGCGCGGTTTGTGCTGAGCAAGATCACCCAGGATATTCGCCAGGCAGGCATGCTGGGGTGTTTGGCCGTGGCCGCTATCGATAATGCTCCGGCTGCCTTTGATCGGCCGATAAGCTGGGAAGCGGCGGGGAGTGCGAAGTCACTGACGCTGGTTACCGCGAATGTCGGCGATGGCGTCGGCAAGCCTGACTGGACCGTGTTGTCCGACTGCAAGGAGGCGGCCCGGGCTTATGCCGGCACACCACCCGTTGCCGAGCCCGGCCAGCTTCGCTTTGGCATACGTCAACTGACCTACACCTACGAGTCGGGCCAGTTGAAGATCAGTACCCCGGGAGCACCCGCCAGGGCGGTATTGATGGATAACGTGCGGGCATTCGACGTCAGCTTCGGCATGGCGACCACCTCGGCATCAACGGTCGTGGTGCGCTATGACAGCCATCCGGCCGATGAGTCGCTGATACGTAGCGTGCGCATCTTCATGACACTTCAAGACCCCGCCGGCCGGGTGAAGGACCAGACCTACAGTGTCGTGGCGGCACTGCGGAATCGGCTGGGGTAGAGGCAATGACTATGCATGGAGGCATTCGTGTACGGCAGGCCGGGATGGTGCTGCTGATCAGTCTGGTGTTCCTGTTGGTGCTGTCCCAGGTGGGGCTGTCTTCGATACAGGCTGCGGTCTCCCAGCAAAAAGTCGCGAGCAGCCTGTGGCATGGCAATCAATCGTTTCAAACTGCCGAACGCGGCCTGAGGTTGGGGGAGTCGGCCGTTCAGAGGAGTGGCCTGGGGATGCCTGTATGCCACTCGATCATCCGCTGTGCGCCGCCTGCTGAAGCTTTTTCCCTGACTGCGGCCGGGACGAATCCTGCTTCGGCGGTCACCTGGCTTGCCTTGAAGAATGGGTTTTATGGCATTCAATCCCTCGGAGAGGGTGAAGGGCTGGCTCATTTGCCGCCCCGTTCCCAGGCCTCGCTTTTCCGAGTCACCTCGGTCGGGCTCGCGGGGCAATCGCGCACGGTACTGGAGACGGTCTATGCACGGGTGGAGGAGGGCGGCCGCGTCAGGTTTCGACGGGTCTTATGGCGGCAACTTCAATAAGGAGCAATCGGATGGGCAAGGAGGGCCAGGGGTTTACCCTGATGGAGTTACTGATCGTTGTGGCGATCATCGCGTTGCTGGCCGGGATTGCGTATCCCGGGTATCTCGGCCAGGTAAAAAAGGTGTATCGGGCGCAGATCGTCGCGTTGTTGAGCGAACAAGCCCAGCATCTGGAGCGTTCTTATACGAGGAATGGCACTTTTATTGATGCAGGCGACGTCAGCGCGGGCAATGATCATTATAGAATCAGTGCCGTCCTCAACCCTCAGGATTTTGACCTGCTCGCCACACCCGCTGCGGACTCGGTCATGGCGAACGACGCGTGCGCAGCCTTCAGCTTGACCAGCACCGGTATGCGCGGCAACCCGGGAGCAGGGCCTGAAATATCGCCCAAGGTCTGCTGGGGGCAAGGATGAGCGTACTTGAAGCGTGGGCGCCGGGCGCGCCTTTCCCTGTTTATCGGCTGGATCAAATGATGGCTAAGCAACAGCAAGTGGTGATTGTCGGCGGCGGAGTAATCGGGCTGTTGACGGCGTACAACCTCGCCAGTGAGGGCCAGGCGGTCACACTGCTGGAGCGCGGTGGGCTTGGGCAGGAGTCTTCCTGGGCGGGCGGCGGGATTGTCTCGCCGTTGTACCCGTGGCGTTATAGCCAGGCGGTCACGGCCTTGGCCCATTGGTCCCAGGATTTTTACCCACAACTGGCGCAACGGCTGTTTGCTGCGACCGGCGTCGATCCAGAGGTACATACCACGGGGTTGTATTGGCTCGACCTGGATGACGAAGCGCAAGCACTGGCCTGGGCTGCGCGTGAAGGGCGACCGTTGAGCAAGGTGGACGTATCGGCGGCCCATGACGCGGTACCGGTGCTGGGGGGCGGCTATTCCCAGGCGATCTACATGGCCGATGTGGCCAACGTTCGCAACCCGCGCCTGGTCAAGTCACTGAAGGCGGCGCTGCTGGCGTTGCCGAACGTGACGATTTACGAGCAATGCGATGTGACGGGCTTTGTGCTCGGCGACGACAGGGTGATGGGTGTGAATACCGCTACCGGCCAGGTTTTGGGTGATCAGGTGGTACTCGCGGCCGGCGCCTGGAGCGGGCAGTTGCTGGGTACGCTGGGCTTGGCGCTGCCCATCGAGCCGGTCAAAGGCCAGATGATTCTGTACAAATGCGCGTCGGACTTTTTATCCAGCATGGTCCTGGCCAAGGGGCGTTATGCGATCCCGCGGCGCGATGGGCACATCCTGATCGGCAGCACGTTGGAGCATGAAGGATTCGACAAGACGCCAACCGACACCGCGTTGAAAAGCCTCAAGGCGTCTGCGGTGGAATTGATTCCCGCCTTGGCGGACGCCGAGGTAGTCGGGCATTGGGCCGGTTTGCGGCCTGGCTCACCCGAAGGTATACCGTTTGTCGGTGAGGTCCCTGGCTTCAAGGGGTTGTGGCTCAATTGCGGGCATTACCGCAATGGTCTGGTACTCGCACCAGCCTCTTGCCAGTTGTTCACCGACTTGCTGCTGGCGCGGGCTCCGATCATCGATCCAGCGCCTTACGCCCCCGCAGGGCGCCTCAACGCTGGATAGGCTTTGGCCCTTGTTCCAGGTGTGCCTGGGTGCAGTACCATTGCTGGCGTGAGCTCAGTGCGCGGTCCTGCGGCAGGTGCACGCCACAGTGGGCGCAACGCACCATCAGGGCCGCATCCGGCTCAGCAGGCCGCTGCTGACGGGCGGCAGGGTTTTTGAATTTGCGCCAGAACCATACCGCGGCAGCAATGACAGCAATCCAGAACAGTAGACGAAGCATGATGGGCAGTTTCTCGACAAGGAATGCGCCAGTTTAGCCAAGGTGATCCCGGGCGCACAGGGCAATAAATACTCGCTCATAAAAAAGGGAGCTCCTTAAGAGCTCCCTTTTGCGTTGCGTCGAACAATCAGTCGAACACACCGAAGGTCATGTAGCTGAACCACGAGCGGTCCTGGTTGTTGCCCAGTGCTTGCGGCTCTTCTTCTTCGATCACGTCACCGTTCTCGTCGTGCGGCTTGAGATCCGAAGGAATAGCGTCCTTGGCGTCCTGGTACATCTTGATCACGTCCTGGTTGGCGCGAGTTTCACCCGGCGGCAGTGGTGGACGGGACTCGATCAAGCCCAGGGTGTACTTGCTCAGCCACGAACGGTTGTCCGCTTCGGCAACCTGAGGCACGAACTGGCCGTCTTTCAGGCTCGGGTGGTCAGGATAGTTGAGCTTCAGGGTTTCCAGGCTGGTAGTCGCCAGGGTGTCCAGGTGCAGACGCTGGTAAGCCTCGGTCATCACGGCCAGGCCGTCACCCACGGATGGGGTTTCCTGGAAGTTTTCCACCACGTAGCGGCCACGGTTGGCGGCGGCCACATATGCCTGACGGGTCAGGTAGTAGTGGGCCACGTGGATCTCGTACGAAGCCAGCAGGTTGCGCAGGTAGATCATGCGCTGCTTGGCGTCCGGCGCGTAGCGGCTGTTGGGGTAGCGGCTGGTCAGCTGGGCGAACTCGTTATAGGAGTCGCGGGCAGCACCCGGGTCACGCTTGGTCATGTCCAGCGGCAGGAAGCGCGCCAGCAGGCCAACATCCTGGTCGAACGAGGTCAGGCCCTTCATATAGTAGGCGTAGTCCACGTTCGGGTGCTGCGGGTGCAGGCGGATGAAACGCTCGGCAGCGGACTTGGCAGCTTCCGGCTCGGCGTTCTTGTAGTTGGCGTAGATCAGCTCAAGCTGGGCCTGGTCGGCATAGCGGCCGAACGGGTAACGCGACTCCAATGCCTTCAGCTTCGCTGTGGCGCTGGTGAAGCTATTATTGTCCAAGTCTGTCTGAGCTTGCTGGTACAGCTCGACTTCGCTCAGGTTTTCGTCGACGACGTCCTTTGTTGACGAGCAAGCAGCAGTCATGGCGAGGATGGCGATCAGCAGCAGGTGTTTCACTTGCATGGCGGCTTGCGTCCCTATGACGGCCGCTGTCTTGGGCGGGGCCGTCCTGTTATGATGAGCGCCCCGTTGAAAGCCTCGGGGCAAAAGACGCCGTATTTAACCACAAGCGCGCAGCCGAAACCAAAGGCTACGCCACGCCTAGTCTGAGCATGTCCGATAAAATTGAACTTCGCGCAGAGGTGCCGTCCGAATTGGGCGGCCAACGCCTCGATCAAGTCGCCGCACAATTATTCGCTGAGCACTCGCGCTCGCGCCTTTCCGCCTGGATAAAAGACGGCCGCCTGACTGTGGATGGAGCGGTTATCCGCCCGCGAGACATAGTCCATGGCGGTGCGATTCTTGAGCTGACTGCCGAGCAGGAAGCCCAGGGAGAATGGGTCGCCCAGGACATCGAGCTGGATATCGTCTATGAAGACGACGACATCCTGGTCATCAACAAACCCGCAGGCCTGGTGGTTCACCCGGCCGCCGGGCACGCTGATGGCACCTTGCTCAATGCCCTGTTGCACCACGTGCCGGACATTATCAATGTGCCGCGCTGCGGCATCGTGCACCGTCTGGACAAGGACACCACCGGCCTTATGGTGGTAGCCAAGACCATTCAGGCGCAGACGCAACTGGTTACGCAATTGCAGAGCCGTAGCGTCAGCCGCATCTATGAGTGCATTGTGATCGGCGTTGTTGTGGCCGGTGGCAAGATCAACGCACCCATTGGTCGTCACGGCCAGCAGCGCCAGCGTATGGCGGTGATGGAGGGCGGCAAGCAAGCCGTCAGCCACTACCGTGTGCTGGAGCGTTTCCGCTCCCACACCCATGTGCGGGTCAAGCTGGAAACCGGGCGTACCCACCAGATTCGCGTGCACATGGCGCACATCAACTTCCCGTTGGTCGGCGACCCGGCCTACGGTGGCCGCTTCCGTATTCCGCCGGCGGCCAGCCAGACCATGGTTGAGTCGCTCAAGACGTTCCCGCGCCAGGCACTGCATGCACGTTTCCTGGAACTGGATCATCCGACGAGCGGTAAGCGCATGAGCTGGGAATCGCCACTGCCAGACGATCTGGTCTGGCTGTTGTCGCTGCTCAAGCAGGATCGCGAGGCGTTTGTCGGATGAGTGACTGGCTGATACCTGACTGGCCCGCGCCGGCTCGGGTAAAAGCCTGCGTCACCACCCGCGCGGGCGGCGTCAGTCTGGCGCCGTTCGACAGCCTCAACCTGGGCGATCATGTCGAGGACAGCCTTGAGGCCGTCCTTGAAAATCGCCGTCGCCTGAGTGACGCCTTCGATATCCAGCCTGCCTGGTTGCGCCAAGTCCACGGTACTCAGGTGGTTGAGGCCGATCCGGGCCGTACTGTCGAGGCTGACGGCAGTTGGACCAGTACCCCTGGTATCGCCTGCACGTCCATGACCGCCGATTGCCTGCCTGCGCTGTTCTGTAATCGGGCGGGCACCCGGGTTGCCGCAGCCCATGCCGGTTGGCGTGGCTTGGCAGCTGGGGTGCTGGAGGCCGCTTTCGAGAGCCTGGATAGCGCACCCGAAGACGTTATGGTCTGGCTCGGCCCTGCCATTGGCCCACAAGCCTTTGAGGTCGGCCCGGAAGTGCGTGAAGTGTTCATGCAGCAACTGCCGGCCACCGCTGAAGCCTTTGTTCCCAGCCGCAACCCTGGCAAGTACATGGCCGACATCTACCAGCTGGCGCGTCTGCGTCTGGCCGCTCGCGGTGTCAGCGCTGTGTATGGTGGCGGTTTGTGCACTGTGACCGACCCGCGTTTCTTTTCTTATCGCCGCAGCCCGCGCACGGGCCGATTCGCCTCCCTTATCTGGCTTGAACGCTAGACTGTCCTGACCTGTATCAACCGTCCGCCGCTTGAAACGCCCAGAATCCACCCCATCTATAAGGGTATCTGGCAGGTTTCTTCATTCAGGATGTGTTTGTTCATAGCTCCGGCCTGCTCAAAAGGAAGGTGACTAATGCGTATTGATCGTTTAACCAGCAAATTACAGTTGGCATTGTCCGACTCTCAATCTTTGGCAGTGGGCCTCGACCACCCGGCCATCGAACCTGCGCACTTGATGCAGGCACTCCTGGAACAGCAAGGTGGTTCTATCAAGCCCTTGCTGATGCAGGTGGGCTTTGACGTTAACAGCCTGCGCAAGGAGTTGAGTAAAGAGCTCGACCAGCTGCCGAAAATCCAGAATCCCATCGGCGACGTAAACATGTCCCAGGACTTGGCGCGCCTGCTCAACCAGGCCGACCGTCTGGCCCAGCAGAAAGGTGACCAGTTCATCTCCAGCGAACTGGTGCTGCTCGCCGCCATGGACGACAACAGCAAGCTCGGCAAATTGTTGCTGGGCCAGGGCGTGAGCAAGAAAGCCCTGGAAAACGCCATCAACAACCTGCGTGGCGGCGAGGCGGTGAACGACCCTAACCATGAGGAGTCGCGCCAGGCCCTGGACAAATACACCGTCGACCTGACCAAGCGTGCCGAAGAGGGTAAGCTGGACCCGGTGATCGGCCGCGACGATGAAATTCGTCGCACCATTCAGGTGTTGCAACGTCGCACCAAGAATAACCCGGTGTTGATCGGTGAACCTGGCGTGGGTAAAACCGCGATTGCCGAGGGCCTGGCCCAGCGCATCATTAATGGCGAGGTACCAGACGGCCTCAAAGGCAAGCGCCTGCTGTCTCTGGACATGGGCTCGTTGATCGCCGGTGCCAAGTTCCGGGGTGAATTCGAAGAGCGCCTCAAATCCTTGCTTAACGAATTGTCGAAGCAGGAAGGGCAGATCATTCTGTTTATCGACGAATTGCACACCATGGTCGGCGCCGGTAAGGGCGAAGGCTCCATGGACGCCGGCAACATGCTCAAGCCCGCCTTGGCACGGGGTGAGTTGCATTGCGTCGGTGCGACCACGCTCAACGAATACCGTCAGTACATCGAAAAGGACGCAGCGCTTGAGCGTCGCTTCCAGAAAGTCCTGGTGGAAGAGCCGAGCGAAGAAGACACCATCGCGATCCTGCGTGGCCTTAAAGAGCGCTATGAGGTCCACCATAAAGTGGCGATCACCGACGGTGCGATCATTGCGGCGGCCAAATTGAGCCATCGCTATATCACCGATCGTCAGTTGCCGGACAAGGCGATCGACCTGATCGACGAAGCGGCCAGCCGTATCCGTATGGAGATCGACTCCAAGCCGGAAGTGCTGGATCGTCTGGATCGGCGCCTGATTCAACTGAAAGTCGAATCCCAGGCGCTGAAGAAAGAAGAAGACGAAGCGGCCAAGAAACGCCTGGAAAAACTCCAGGAAGAAATTGTCCGCCTGGAACGTGAGTATTCGGACCTCGAAGAAATCTGGACCTCGGAAAAAGCCGAAGTACAGGGTTCGGCGCAGATCCAGCAAAAAATCGAGCAGTCCCGCCAGGAACTGGAAGCCGCGCGCCGCAAAGGCGACCTGAACCGCATGGCCGAGTTGCAGTACGGGGTGATCCCGGACTTGGAACGCAGCCTGCAGATGGTCGACCAGCACGGCAAACCTGAAAACCAGTTGCTGCGCAGCAAGGTGACCGAGGAAGAAATTGCCGAAGTGGTCTCCAAGTGGACCGGTATTCCCGTGTCGAAGATGCTCGAAGGCGAGCGCGACAAGCTGTTGAAGATGGAAAGCCTGCTGCATCAGCGCGTCATCGGCCAGGAAGAGGCGGTGGTGGCGGTGTCCAACGCCGTACGGCGTTCGCGGGCGGGTTTGTCCGACCCGAACCGTCCAAGCGGCTCGTTCATGTTCCTCGGCCCGACCGGTGTAGGTAAGACCGAGTTGTGCAAGGCCCTGGCCGAGTTCCTCTTTGATACGGAAGAGGCCATGGTGCGGATCGATATGTCCGAATTCATGGAGAAACACTCGGTGGCTCGCCTGATCGGTGCACCACCAGGCTATGTGGGTTACGAAGAGGGCGGTTATCTGACCGAAGCCGTGCGGCGTAAGCCTTACTCGGTGATCCTGCTGGATGAGGTCGAGAAGGCGCACCCGGATGTGTTCAACATCTTGCTGCAGGTGCTGGAGGATGGTCGCTTGACGGACAGCCACGGTCGTACGGTGGACTTCCGTAATACGGTGATCGTGATGACCTCCAACCTGGGCTCGGCGCAGATCCAGGAATTGGTGGGTGATCGTGAAGCCCAGCGTGCGGCGGTGATGGACGCGTTGACCACGCACTTCCGTCCGGAATTCATCAACCGGGTCGATGAAGTGGTGATCTTCGAGCCTCTGGCGCGGGATCAGATCGCAGGCATCACCGAGATCCAGTTGGGCCGCCTGCGTAGCCGCCTGGCTGAGCGCGAGCTGGACCTGGAGCTGAGCGGCGAAGCGTTGGACAAGCTGATCGCGGTCGGTTACGACCCAGTGTATGGCGCACGGCCACTTAAACGTGCGATCCAGCGCTGGATCGAGAACCCACTGGCGCAGTTGATCCTGTCGGGCAGCTTTATGCCTGGCACTCGCGTCACGGCGACGGTGAAAGACGACGAAATCGTCTTCCATTAAGCCCTGCGCTTGGCGTAAACAGAGAAGGCCCCGCATCGCGGGGCCTTTTTTTTCGATAGGGCGTTGAACTGTAAGGCAAAGGCTTGTAAAGTGCGCCCCGCAGCAACGTCAGCCCACGGGTTTCTTCTCCCCAAGAAGAAATCAGAAAGAAGCGCAAATCATTGTCTTAAAAGCAATTTAAAGGGTTGACAGGGGTTTTTAAGATTGTAGAATAGCGCGCCTCAGAGACGCTAACGTAGCGATACGGACAGGGTCGAAGAGGAAGCAACACAGCAGTAACTTTGAAATATGTAGTTCCGTGATAGCTCAGTCGGTAGAGCAAATGACTGTTAATCATTGGGTCCCAGGTTCGAGTCCTGGTCACGGAGCCAATTTCAAACCGGGGTATAGCGCAGTCCGGTAGCGCGCCTGCTTTGGGAGCAGGATGTCGGGAGTTCGAATCCCCCTACCCCGACCATATTTGGGTCGTTAGCTCAGTTGGTAGAGCAGTTGGCTTTTAACCAATTGGTCGTAGGTTCGAATCCCACACGACCCACCATTTTTGAGACCAGTTAACGCTGGAATCGAATCTTAAGATCAGAGGCCAAAAGCGCTGATCGAAGAAGGCGACTGAAAGGTCGCCTTTTTATTACCGGGGTATAGCGCAGTCCGGTAGCGCGCCTGCTTTGGGAGCAGGATGTCGGGAGTTCGAATCCCCCTACCCCGACCATATTAAAAATCCTCGTATCGAAAGATACGGGGATTTTTTTTGCCTGCGTGAATCCTGAATTCACCGCAAAACAAATGTGGGAGCGGCGGTGCAACGATTCGACTTGCTCGCGAATGCGCTGTGTCAGTCAGTACATCTGTGACTGAACCACCGCATTCGCGAGCAAGCCCGCTCCCACATTTACCAGGCCTCTTTCGAGACCAGGTTGTTAATGCAATTTAAGGCGTGGCTCGGTGCCGCGGCCGATCTTGCTGCCCAGCATCAGCATCGCCGTGCGGAAGAACCCATACAGCGCCATCTGGTGCATGCGGTACAGCGACACGTAGAACATCCGCGCCAGCCAGCCTTCCAGCATCACACTGCCTGTCAAATTACCCATCAGGTTGCCCACTGCGGAAAAGCGCGACAGCGAGATCAGCGAGCCGTAGTCGGTGTACTTGTAGGTCGGCAGCTCCTTGCCTTCAATCCGCAGCTTGAGCGATTTGGCCAGCAATGACGCCTGTTGGTGAGCCGCTTGGGCCCGTGGCGGTACATTGCGGTCGGTGCCCGGCTGCGGGCAGGCGGCGCAATCACCAAAGGCGAAGATATTTTCGTCGCGGGTGGTTTGCAGGGTTTGCAGGACTTGCAGCTGGTTGATGCGGTTGGTTTCCAGGCCATCGATGTCCTTGAGGAAACCGGGGGCGCGGATACCGGCCGCCCAGACCTTGAGGCTAGCCGGAATCACCTGGCCGCTGCTGGTGATCAAGGCGTCGGAGGTTACTTCACTGACCGCCGAATTGGTCAGTACCGTCACCCCTAGTTTCTCCAGAGTTTTATGCACTGGCCCACCGATCCGCTCCGGCAGGGCAGGCAATACCCGCGGGCCGGCTTCGATCAGGGTGATGTGCATGTTTTCTGGCTTGATACGGTCCAGGCCATAAGCCGCCAGTTCATGGGCGGCGTTATGCAGCTCGGCGGCCAGCTCAACTCCGGTGGCACCGGCGCCGACGATGGCGACGCTGATCTGTTCAACGGCGTCGGTTTGGCCTGCATGGGCGCGCAGGTAGTGGTTGAGCAGTTGCTGGTGGAAGCGCTCGGCCTGCTTGCGGGTGTCGAGGAACAGGCAATGTTGCGCTGCGCCTTCAGTGCCGAAGTCGTTGGTAGTGCTGCCTACCGCAATCACCAGGCTGTCGTAGCCCAGCACACGAGCAGGCACCAGTTCGCGGCCTTCTTCGTCGAGGGTGGCGGCCAGCTGGATTTTCTTCTGTTCACGGTCAAGCCCGCTCATACGGCCCAGCTGGAACTCGAAGTGGTTCCATTTGGCTTGGGCGACGTAGTTGAGTTCGTCTTCCGAGGAATTCAGCGAGCCGGCAGCCACTTCGTGCAGCAAGGGCTTCCAGATGTGGGTCAGGTTGGTGTCGACCAGCGTGATGCTGGCCTTGCCACGCTTGCCCAGGGTCTTACCCAGGCGGGTAGCCAACTCCAGGCCGCCGGCACCGCCGCCGACGATAATAATACGATGGGTCATGGGGATATCTCGCAAGGCTAAAAGAAATCGGAGCAGTTACCCTCGCGAGCGCCAGGCGGCTCATAGCGTCAGGTAACTCAATAGGCGGCTCAGCGTACCGAGCCCGATCACCACGACCAGCACCACGCAGAGGAGCAGCCACGGCCGGAAAGGCTTGCGCTCGACTCTGTTCTGGGAGAGTTGCAGGTACTCTTCGACACGCTCTTGGTCATCGGGTTTCAGGCGGCTGGTCATAAAGGCCTCGTCAGGTAGACGTTGCAAAGGGGCGCCACGTTACAGCCAGGGGCATCACAGGCTGATGCCGACATCAAACACTATGCTGCGGCCCAGGTTGTTGCGCAAGAAGTCCGGCGCGTCGGGATGTGCGAACAGGACCCGTGCGAATGTCGGCCCCACCAGCGATAGCGAGCGCCAGCCCTGACGCAGGTATTCGGTCGGCGGCGGAAAATGGCTGTTGAGGTCCAGCACCTCGCGTTTGAGGCTGGTAAACGCGATGAGATCCAATTCCCCCAGGTCCATGCCGCGCTCTTTGTAGTTGTGAGCTTTTTTACGCAGTGTGGGGGCCAGGCGCAGCAGGAACTCATGGGCGGGGATACGCCGTGGCTTGGCTTCACGCCGTACCAGTTGGCTCAAGGAGAAAGCACTGCGCCTGCGCAGCAGCTCATCGCGCCACTCGTCGTTCAGGCGGCGGCCCTCGTCCAGCACAAAAAAGACCTCGAAGCTGGCGTCGCGAAACAACACGTCGGGCGGCTCCTGGCCCGCCGCGTGGAATTCTTCGACACGGTAGGGCACGTTCAAGCCTTGCAGCAGGCGCTGGCAGACCCAACGCTCACGCTCCCACTTGCGGGCATTGGACAGGAATGCGTTGGCTTGTTCGGCCGCTACGGTGAGCAGGCGCAAGTAATCTGAGTCATCCATAGTCGCAGCTTAGCGTTCAAATGATGACCACAGGAAGTCTTGCCTTAAAACGCGGGTGTAGAATGCTCACGTGAAACAGGCCAGGGACGAGGTGTGTGATGAGTTTTTTAGTAAAGGCAGAGCGTCCGTGATCAGTGCTGCGGTTCTGGCACCCCAGACCCTCGGTATCGGCTGGCTGGTGTATGCGCCCGTGGTGATGTGGGCGATCCTTCGCTCGCCCTGGGTGGAGCTGTTTGCCGACCGTCGGCGCCAGCACTTGCTCTTCGGTACGGTGTTCGCGCTGTTCATGCTGTGGCTGGTGCGGCGGGATTTCGATACCGGTGTGTCCTACCACTTTATCGGCATGACCGCCGTGACTTTGCTGCTCGATTGGCCGCTGGCTATCGTCGGTGGCTTTGCCGCCCAGCTTGGCTTGATGCTGTTGGGGCGTCAGGACCTGGCTGCGCTTGGCGTCAATGGCCTGCTCCTGATTGTGCTGCCGGTGCTGGTCACCGAAGGGTGCGCGCTGTTGGTGGAGCGGGCGCAGCCGCGAAACCCCTTTGTGTATATCTTCTGTTCGGGCTTTTTTGCTGCCGCACTGTCGGCATTGCTGTGCCTGTTGGCCGGCCTGGGCCTGTTGTGGTTCGACGGCCTTTTTGCGATGCCTGAGTGGTTGGAAGATTTTGTCGGTTACCTGTGGCTGATCATCTTTCCCGAAGCCTTTATCAACGGCATGGTCATCAGCGCGCTGGTGGTGTTTTGCCCGGAATGGCTGGAGACGTTCAACCGTACCCGCTACCTCTCAGCGCCGTGGAAAGACGACGATTCGCGGCGTTGATCCAGGTCAAATGCAGGGCAGCGGCGCAGGTCCATGCTCGGCAAAATTTTCAGGAGCATGAATCATGAGTGTGTATGAATGGGCACGGCAGGAGTTGCGCAGAAGCCAGGATGCAGCGCAGGAAATCGGGTTTGACCCCGGTTTGACCTTGCGCGCCATGCTCAGCGCAGTGGTGCAGCAAAGCAAGGGTGTACGCAGCTTTGAAGACCTGGCCGACGAGTTGCAATACCTTGCAGAAAACCTCGACGACCAGCAGGAATATGCCTTTATGCGGCCTTAGTGGCGCGGCGGCAGGTCTTCGGAAAACAGTTCATCTTCGGCGTCAGGGGCCACGGGAATCTTGTGTTCTTCAGCGGCCCAGGCGCCCAGGTCGATAAGCTTGCAACGGTCCGAGCAGAACGGTCGGTTGAGGTTGGTCGCTTTCCATTCCACGGGTGCACCGCAGGTTGGGCAGTCGACGGTCAGGGGTTGGCTCATGATCGGCCTCCACGCAAAGTAAGGTAAAAGTGGTGCAGTCGCTCGACCTCGCCGTGCAGCCAGGCGAGGTCCTTATCGTTGACCAGCACGTCATCGGCATGGTTCAGGCGGTCTTCGCGGCTGGACTGGGCCTTGAGAATCGCCTGCACCTGTTGTTCGCTGATGCCGTCGCGCTGCAGGGTACGCTGAATCTGCAGCGATTGCGGCACGTCGATCACCAGGATGCGCTGGGTCATGCTGTACTGCCCGGACTCGATCAGCAGCGGTGACACCAGGATCGCGTAGGGCGACTGGGCGCGTGCCAGGTGGCTGCGAATTTCCTCGGCGATCAGCGGGTGCAGCAAGGCTTCCAGCCAAAGGCGCTCTTGTGGGACCTCAAAGATCAGTTTGCGCAGTGCGGCACGGTCCAGTCGGCCGTCGGCTTGCAGCACGCTGGCGCCGAAATGTTCGGCAATGCGCGCCAGCGCCGGGCGGCCAGGCTCGACCACCCAGCGCGCGGCGTGATCGGCGTCCACCAGGTCGATGCCCAGCTTGATAAAGTGCTCGGCCGCAGCGCTTTTGCCGCTGCCAATGCCGCCCGTGAGCCCAAGAATCCAGGGTGTTGCAACAGAAGTGGTCATCTGAAACCGACAGACTGCAAATAGAAGTCGGTTATTTGACCACCCCAGAGCAATGCAATCCAGCCGGCAATTGCCAGGCAGGGGCCAAACGGCATTGGCGCTGACACCTGGGCCTTACGCAAACGCAGCAAAATCAGCCCGGCAAACACGCCCAGCAGCGAGGCCATCAGCAGGGTCATCGGCAGAATCTGCCAGCCGCCCCAGGCTCCCAGCAAGGCCAATAATTTGAAGTCGCCATGGCCCATGCCGTCTTTGCCGGTGGCCAGCTTGAACAGCCAGAACAGGCACCACAAGCTCATGTAGCCGATAACCGCGCCCCATACTGCATCGGGCAGTGGCGTCAGCAGGTCAGCGCTGTTGAGGATCAGCCCCAGCCATAGCAGCGGCAGCACCAGCACATCCGGCAGCAATTGGTGGTCCAGATCAATCAGGCTCATCCCCAGCAAGCCCCAGCTCAGCAGCATCACCGCGCCGGCTTGCCAGCCGAAGCCGAAGTGCCAGGCGACAGCGGCGCAGATCAGCGCGCAGGCCAGTTCGGTGAGAGGGTAACGCAGGCCGATGGGCTCACGGCAGTGGGCACAATGCCCCCGGAGCAGCAGGTAGCTGAGCACCGGGATATTTTCCCAAGGCCGAATCGGATGATTGCAGCGCGGGCAGCAAGAGTTCGGATGCATCAGGTTATAGGCCGGCCCACCGGGCTCGGCTGGCAAGTCGAGAATCTCATGGGCCTGGGCACGCCACTCCCGCTCGAGCATTTTGGGCAGGCGCCACGCCAACACATTGAGAAAGCTGCCGACGATCAGGCCCAACACCAGCGCCACGCCGACAAACGCCCAGGGATACTCACTCAGCAGCAGGCTCAAAACGCCGTCCCCAATTGGAACACCGGCAAGTACATGGCGACTACCAGCGCGCCGACAATCCCCCCCAATACCACCATGATCAGCGGCTCCATCAGGCTGGTGAGGTTGTCGACCAAGGTATCCACCTCTGACTCGTAGTGGTTCGCGACTTTTTCCAGCATGCGGTCCAGGGTGCCGGACTCCTCACCGATTGCGGTCATCTGGATCGCCATGCCTGGAAACAGGCCGCTGTTATGCATCGATTGATTCAACTGCATGCCTGTGGATACATCGTGGCGCATACGTTCGATTGCCTGTTTGAAAGGGCCATTGCCGACGGCGCCAGCCACCGAACCCAATGCCTGTACCAGAGGAACGCTCGCCGCAAAGGTAGTGGATAGCGTGCGGGCGTAGCGAGCAACGGCAGATTTGTGCAGCAGTTTGCCTGCCACGGGCACTTTCAACAAACCTGCTGCCCACCCATGGCGAAACCCTGGGTGAGTCCGGTAGGCGTGGCGCCCTGCAACCAGCGCCGCGCCCACACCCAGCCCCAGCATCCACCACGCCTGTTGCAGCAGTTCCGATAGCGCGATGACCCCCAGGGTAAACCCCGGCAATTGGCCGTTGACCCCGGCGAACAAGTTCTGGAATTGCGGCACCACATGGATCAACAGCACTGTGCTCACCCCTGTGGCAATTACCAGTACCGCGATAGGGTAGGTCATGGCTTTCTTGATCCTGGTTTTGAGCCGTTGGCTTTTTTCCAGATGAATCGCCACGCGCTCCAGTAGGGTTTCCAGGGCGCCGGCCATTTCGCCAGCCGCTACCAGATTGCAGTACAGCTCATCGAAGTAGCGGGGATATTGACGCAGGGCAGCGGCCAACGGGTGGCCGCTGGCAATATGCTGTTTCAACGCCTTCACCAGTTCGCGCAGCTGTTGGTTTTCGACGCCTTCGCTGATGATGTCGAAGGCTTGCAGCAGCGGAATGCCAGCCTTGAGCAAGGTGGCCAACTGGCGAGTGAACAGGGCGATATCCACGGGCGTTATGCGCGTCTTGAAGGTCGGCAGTGCACAAGACTTCTTGCGCACACGCTCGGGGCAGATCCCTTGCTGGCGCAGTTGTACCTTGATCAGCGCAAGGTTATGGCCGGCGATTGTTCCGGATACCCGGCGCCCTTTGCGGTTGATGCCCTCCCAGGCATAGATTGTCGACGTATCGTTCATGTGAGGTTGGCGCACCCAGGTCGTGAAGAATTTATAGCTTAGTCAGGTGGCGGAGTCGGGCAGGCTGGTGCTGGGCGATAAAATGTCAGATTGTGCGTCTTGCAGGCGAACGGCTGCGTGGGGATGAGTACACTGGCGCCGTTGCACACTACGGGGCGCAGGACGCGCCTTGTCATGGTTCTATTCTGGAGAGTGAAAGAGATGCGTCAAAAAGGTTTTACCTTGATCGAGTTACTGATCGTCGTGGCAATCATCGGCATTTTGGCCACCATCGGTCTGCCCATGTACACCAAGCACCAGGCCAAGGCCAAGTTCACTGCGGGGTTGGCGGAAATCAGCGCGTTAAAGGCCGGCTATGAAGACGTCATCAACCAGGGCACTGTGCCGACCCTGGCGCTCATCGGGGGCTCCAGCCCTACCGCCAACTGCACCATCGATGTGACAGGCGATGTGGCCTCGGGCGCAGGTACTATCCGTTGTGAAATCCTCGATGCGCCCGCGCCCGTGCTCGGCAAGACCATCACCTTGACCCGCAGCGCCACCACCGGCTGGAGCTGTGCCACCACGGTAGACCTGCAGTACGCTACCAAGGGTTGTGGCGCCAACGGGGCGTGACAGTCGCCGGGCGGTGAGCGAGCAAGTTGCTGCATGCCCAATGCAGTGCTAGCTTTAGCCCACCGCCCGTGTAGCTCAGCCGGTAGAGCAGCGCACTCGTAACGCGAAGGTCGCAGGTTCGATTCCTGTCTCGGGCACCACAGGCACCACTGTTTCAACGGCAATGTTTTCAGATGATCCCAGAATGGTTCTGAAGGCCAGGTGAGCCGGGCATTTGCGCCCGCTCTTTTGTATCTGCGCAACCTTGAAGACCCAGATGCATTCCCATTCCTCGATCTAAGAGAACAACATGACCACGACTGAAATGACCCAGGACGCTCGGCACGAACAAGCGCTCAAGCACTACCTTGAGGACACGCCGCAGCTAAAAGAAGAGATCAAGGACCTGAGTGCCGACGATCAGCGCGACCAGATTCAGTGGGCATTCGAGGACGAGGCCGAGAGCCAGAACCTCCAGCCTTGGGAGCTGACCCTCAAGTACACCACGACCCCTGAAGAGTTCGAAGCTGCACGGTTGGCCTTGCACAAAGAGGCGGCCGAGGTGCTGGGTGTCGATTGGGACGAGTACTGCGAGATGAATAACCTCGTAGTTTAAAAGCAGCCTGTAGGAGCGAGCTTGCTCGCGAAAAAACCTAACGATAACGCGTACCTCTGGAGACACGCGGTGGTCTTGAGTTTTTCGCGAGCAAGCTCGCTCCTACAATTACGGCATCTTTCAGATACTGAGGCGCATCGACAGGTCCACCGCCTTCACATCCTTGGTCATCGCGCCGATGGAGATGTAGTCCACGCCGGTTTCAGCGATAGGCAGCAAGGTGGTTTCATTGATCCCGCCGCTGGCTTCCAGCTTGGCTTTGCCGGCGTTCAGGCGCACGGCTTCGCGCATGTCTTCCAGGCTCAGTTCATCCAGCATGATGATGTCGGCACCCGCCGCCAGGGCTTCGCGCAACTCTTCCAGGCTTTCCACTTCGATTTCCACCGGCTTGCCCGGGGCGATCTTGTGGGCGGCCGTAATCGCTTGGGCAATACCACCGCAGGCGGCGATGTGGTTTTCCTTGATCAGGAACGCGTCATACAGCCCGATACGGTGGTTGTGGCAACCGCCGCAGGTCACCGCGTACTTCTGCGCCAAACGCAGACCTGGGAGTGTCTTGCGGGTGTCCAGCAGTTTGACCTGGGTGCTCGCGACAAAGTCCGCCAGGAACTGCGCTCGGGTGGCTACACCTGACAGCATCTGCAAAAAATTCAGCGCACTGCGTTCACCCGTGAGCAGCGAGCGTGCCGGGCCTTCAAGGTGGAACAGCGCCTGGTTGGGGCTGACACGTTCACCGTCAGCTACCTGCCAATGCACGGCGACCCGTGGGTCCAGTTGACGAAACACTGCATCCACCCAGGCCGTACCGGCAATCACGGCCGCTTCACGGGTAATGATCGTGGCCTTGGCCAGCCGTTCGGCCGGGATCAACTGCGCGGTGATGTCACCACTGCCGACGTCTTCCAGCAGTGCGCGGCGCACGTTGGCTTCGATTTCGGCGGTGAGGTCGGCAAGACGGAGGTTCGGCATAACAGGCTCCACAAACAAAGTGCCTCGATTATAGGGCCAGCGTGCGTTCTAACCCAGGCTCGCCACTCATTTACCGCACAAAGTCAGAGTGTGCTGGCGCAACTGCCCTTGTTTGCAAGATAATCTCGCGCCTTGCAATTGGCGTCATAGCTTTGACGTCTTGGTGGTAACCGGGATATTTGCAGTGCCTGCCGGGCCTGCTCCCGGTCTGTCCACCTCTCAAAACCGCCGTTTCAGGAGGCCAGGATGCACAATGACGGGAAGGTGGTGCCTATCAACAGGGCACAGGCCACGCCATCGCCGCTCGCGCGCCTGCCGGTGGTGTTGCTGCAGGTGCGTGACAAGGCTGCGCAACAGCTGCAACAGGGTTTGCAGGAACTGTTCGATAACGCCGACGACACCCTGTTTGAAATGGCCGAAAAGGCCCGTAGCACCGTCGACCATCATATTTTTTTCGAGGCCATGCGCGACCTGCGCCTCAAGCGCAAGAACTTCGAACGCGTGTTCATGGAGCAGTTGTTCGTGGCGTTCGCCAACCTGGGCCAGGCCCGGTGCAGCGGGGCACACCTGGTGCCGCTGGTGTCTTATGAGGCGGTACCCGGCACCAGCGCCGATGACGTGGAAAAAGCTGTGGCCCTGGAGGCGATGCTCGGTCGGGTGCGCCACCGTGATGGCTTGGCGCTGGGGCAATTGAACGCGCGCTTGAGTGAACTGTTCGGCAGGCGCCTGGATGATCCGGAAAACCCCTTGGCCCCGACGCGGCTGTGCGAGTTTTTCTTGCAGGCAGGGCGCAGCCTGGGGGTGGAGATCCGCGTCAAGCTGGTCATGCTCAAGCTGTTTGAGAAGTACGTGCTCAGTGACGCCGACCTGTTGTATGGCGAGGCCAACCAATTACTCATCGCCACTGGCGTATTGCCGGAGCTCAAGGCGCTCCCGTCCCGCCGAGCCGGCGGGCGTGCGGCCCGGGAGCATCAGGATTGCACTGGCCAAGCGATGGCCGACCCGCCGCTGGATAAAAGCGGCCAGCAAGCGTTCAGCGCCTTGCAGACGTTGCTGGTAGCCGTGCGTGGCAGCGTGGCCCCCACCCTTGAAGCCAGCGCCGAGCCGCAACCCATTGCCACCCGCGATCTGCTGCGGCTGCTGTCGCATTTGCAGCAATATGTACCGGAGCCGGAGTGCGAGGACGATTTCGACCTGCGCAGCCAGCTTGAACAGTTGCTCACCCGGGTCAGTGTCAAAAGTGGCAAGTCGCGGGTGTTGGAAGAAGCAGACGAAGATGTGATCAATCTGGTGGCCATGCTGTTCGAGTTCATGCTCGATGACCGCAGTGTGCCGGACGCTTTCAAGGGGCTGATCGCCCGCTTGCAGATCCCGCTGCTGAAAGTGGCGGTGCTGGACAAGAGCCTGCTCAGTTGCACGCAGCATCCGGCGCGGCGCTTGCTCAATGACATCGCGAGCGCCGTCATCGGCTGGAGCCCGCCCCATGACCAGCCACGGGACAATCTCTATCTGTGTATCGAGCAACTCGTACAGCGGTTGCTGAATGAGTACGTCGAAGACCCGGCTATTTTCTCCCAGTTGCTCACCACGTTCAGCACATCTACAGCCCAAGAGCGCACGCGCAGTGAACGCCTTGAGCGCCATACCCGGGACGCCGAGCAAGAGCGCCTGCATATCGAGGTGGCGCGCCAACGTGTGGCGCAGGTGCTCAGTCGGCGGCTCGTGGGCAAAACCCTGCCGGCATCGGTTCTGCAATTTGTGCAGCAAGCCTGGAGCCAGGTGCTGTTAGTGGCCGTGCTCAAGCACGGTGAACAATCGCTGCAATGGCAGACGGCGCTGCGTACCCTGGATGAATTGGTCTGGAGCGTGGGCCTGCGTGAAGACACCGAAGCAGGTCGGCGTTTGCTTGAGCAACTACCCGGGCTGCTCAAGGCATTGCGTGACGGGTTGGCCGGTGCGGCGTTCGATCCTTTCAGCACCCGCGAGTTTTTCCTGCGGTTGCAGGCCATGCATGTTCAGCCGCTCGACGGCGAGGTGCTGGTTGAAGTGCGTAAGCCTTTTATCCTTGGCTCTGGGCCGCCGACTGCCGACGAACCACTGCCCCCTGACGACCCCGACCGGCTCAAGGCACAGCAGTTGCGAGTCGGTGCCTGGGTAGCGTTGCAGCAACATGAAGCCGGTACCCTGCGTTGCAAGTTGACCGCAATCATGCCGCCCGACGATACCTATATTTTTGTCAGTCGAGGGGGCCTCAAGGTCCTGGAGAAAAGCGCGGGGCAGTTAGCCCTGGCGTTCAAGCAGGGCGTCCTGCACGCCTTGGATGATGGCCCGCTGTTCGAGCGTGCGCTGGCAGCCGTGGTGGGCAACCTGCGGCAACTCAATCGCGGCAAGTGATCGCAACCGCAGGGTGGAACGCGGCATACTGGTCACACCTCGTCTCACTCAAGGAGCCTGTATGCAGTTGGACCCCGCCAGCGGTTGGTGCCAGGGCATTCGTCATTGCCCTTCGCCCAACTTCAACGAGCGCCCTGAAGGCGAAATCTCGCTGTTGGTGGTGCACAACATCAGTTTGCCTCCGGCGCAGTTCAAGACCGGCAAGGTGCAGGAGTTTTTCCAGAACCGCCTGGATATCTCAGAGCATCCCTACTTTGAAGGGATAGCCAGCCTACGAGTGTCTGCGCATTTTCTGATTGAACGTGACGGCACTGTGACGCAATTTGTTTCGTGCCGCGACCGGGCCTGGCATGCCGGTGTTTCCGTTTTTGACGGGCGCGAGGTGTGCAACGATTTTTCCCTGGGGGTCGAGCTCGAAGGTACGGACGACCTGCCGTTCACCGATGCCCAGTATGCGGCGCTGATCGATCTGACCCGCCAGTTGCTCAAGGCTTACCCAAAGATCACCCACCAACGTATTTGTGGTCACAGCGACATCGCTCCGGGGCGCAAGACTGACCCGGGCCCCGCTTTTGATTGGACGCGCTTTCGCAGCGCCCTGCAGGATGGAGGACACGAACGATGAGTTTCCTGGTGTTGGTGCTGGCGGTATGGATCGAGAAGTTCTCGGCCTTGCGCCTGCGGTTGCAGCGTGACGGCGGATGGCTGCGTGAGCTGGCCAAGCTGGAATCGAGCCCGCGCATGGGCAAGCGGCCCTGGCTGATCCTGCTGGTGTTGGTGCTGTTGCCGGTGGCATTGCTGGCCTTGCTGTTGCTGGTCCTGGAGCCGGTGGCCTATGGCCTGTTGGCATTGCCGGTGCATTTGCTGGTGGTGATCTATAGCCTGGGCCGTGGCGACCTATTGGCAGGGCTGGGGCCGTTTCGTGATGCCTGGCGGCGCGGTGACCTGCAAGCGGCCGAGCATGTGGCCGAACGCGACCTCAAGCTTGGCGCCGACAGTGGCGAGCAACTGCTGGAGCGCGTCCAGGGCTACCTGCTGTGGCAGGCGTACCAAAGCTTTTTTGCGGTGATTTTCTGGTATTTCCTGCTGGGCCCGGTGGCCGCCCTGGCGTACCGCCTGTTGGCGCTGGCCAGCGAACACAGCCAGAACCCCCTGGTGGCCGAGCGCGCCACGCAATTGCGTCACGCGTTTGACTGGTTGCCGGTACGCCTGCTGGCGGCCAGCTTTGCCTTGGTGGGCAATTTCGTCGGGGTCAGCCGGGTGATGCTCCACGAATTGCTGAGTTGGGACATCAGCGCGGCACAGCTGGTGGAAAAAGTCGGCCTGGCCGCTGCGGAAATCCCGCCGCCAGTGGTGGGGGCCGATGGCATCAACAGCCTGGATCGCCTGTGGGAACTGCTGCTGCGCGCGGCGGTGCTGTGGTATGCCGGGTTTGCCATCTGGACGGTACTCCCCTGATGTGTAGGAGCGAGCTTGCTCGCGAAAAACCTCAACGATAACGCGTGCTTCCTGAATAAACGCGGCGTCGTTAAGTTTTTCGCGAGCAAGCTCGCTCCTACATGGCGTTAGGGCCTCCAGACACGCCGTTAACCTTACGTTACAAAACTCCCTTTCGAATTGAGCTATACAGATAGAGCGCCAAATAGTGGCTATCTGCCGCCGCCCTGCGCCTCAATAAAAATAAAAGAAGGGGAGGTCACCTGTGAAGAGCTTGCTCTATCCCGCCGTCGCGCTGATGAACCGCCTGAGCTTCGGCATGAAGTTCAGCCTGATCAGTGTGCTGTTTCTGCTGCCGATGCTGGCGACCAACTATTACCTGGTGCGCGACTCGTGGCGTGAATACCAGGGCACCCGGGTCGAACTGCAAAGCCTCGACCTGCTCGGCAGCAGCCTGGCGTTGCGTCGCGAGCTGGAAACCCTCAACAACCAGGTACAGATCAACGCCACCCTCGGCCAGTCTGGCAAAGCGGCAGACCTGGAGACCCGGATCAGCGCCTTGCAAACCAGTGTAGTGGAGCGCTTGCAGGGCTTGCGCGCCATTGCGACCCAGCCCGAGCAAGTTGCCGTCTTCGACAGTAAACGCGACGAACTGATCGCTGCGTTCAAGGCCCAGCAGCAGGAAACCTCGCTGCTCAACAAGGCGGCGTTGATCGGCAAGTTACTCAACCAGGCCCAGATGTTCAGCCAGATCATCGCCAGCCAAGCCGGCTTGAGCCGTGATCCGCAAAGTGATCTGCGCCAGCTCAGCGACCTGGTCACCACCATCACTCCTCAAGTCACCCAGGCCTTGGGTGAAGGCCGTGCCATGGGCGCGTACTCCCTGGGGCAGGGCTTTATCAATTCGTCCTCCAGCACCCGTTTTGACGAACTGCTGCAGCAGTTGGAAAAACTCCACGGCGAATATGGCCTGAAGCTGCAGGACGCGTTGGGCACCAGCCAGGCCGCGCACGCCGCCCTCGACGTCTCGGCGCAAGCCAGCCAGGCGAGCCTTAAGCAAGGCAGTGAGTTTTTCGAAGAGCAGGTGGTGATGGCCGAGACCCTCGACGCGCCTTGGCAGGGCTTTTATGACGGCGTCAGCCAACTGATGGCCAAGACCTATCAATTGGATGACGCCACCCTGGCGTTCCTCGGGCAGCAGTTGCAGCAGCGCCTGGCGCAGAACCGTTTGCACATGGTGTTGCTGGTCACGGCCCTGGCGGCGGTGTTTGCGCTGATTTTCTATCTCTATGCCGGTTTCTTTGTCTCCACCCGCACCACCTTGCGCCGCCTGGGGGCGATGATGGACAAAGTGGCGGCGGGCGATATGACGGTCACCTTCGTTGCCCAGAGCCGTGACGAACTGGGCGACCTGGGCCAGGTGTTCAATGGCACTGTGGCCAAGATTCACGACCTGATCGAGCGTGTTGGGCATACGGTCAGCCAGGTGGAGTTGCAGGCCGGCCAGGTGCAGGCGGTGTCGGCGCAGAGTAACCAGGCGGTGTCCGGCCAGCGCAGCCAGATCGAGCAAGTGGCGACGGCGATGAACCAGATGTCCGCCACCGCCCAGGAGGTGGCGCGCAGCGCCGCGGCGGCGGTCAGCAGTGCCCAAAGTGTCAACGATGAAACCGTCAGCGGGCGTGCGCTGGTGCAATCCCAGCAAGGCGGTATTGCGCGCCTGGCGGCGGAGATCGACGAATCGGTGCGGGTGATCAACCAACTGGCGACCGACAGCCAGTCCATCAGCAGCGTCCTGGAGGTGATCAAGAGCATCGCCGAGCAGACCAACCTGCTGGCGCTAAACGCGGCCATCGAAGCGGCGCGCGCTGGTGACCAAGGGCGCGGGTTTGCGGTGGTGGCCGACGAGGTACGCACTCTGGCCCGGCGTACACAGCACTCCACCGAGGAAATCGAGCAGATGATCATCCGCTTGCACAGCGGTGTCGGTGCGGCGGTGAAGGCCATGGGCAGCAGCCATGAAATGGCGAATGGCACGGTAGGGCAGTCGGAAAAAGTCCAACAAGCCCTGGAAAATATCCTGGGGGCGGTTGGGATGATCGTCGATCAGAACCAGCAGATCGCCGCCGCCGTGGAGCAGCAAACGGCAGTCGCCCACGACATCGACCAGAACATCGTCGAAATCAACCGCGCCGGCGAGCATGCGGCGCAAGGTGCGCAGCACACGGAGGCGGCCAGTCGGCAACTGGCAACCCAGGTGGTTGAGTTGAAGCAATTGATTGGCGCGTTTCGGGTGTAGGGAGGTTCTGAAGGACTGAGCGGCGGGCCGTGTGGCTTATGTCCTGATTTACCGATGCGTGTTTTATCGGGGCGTGAATAGGTGAAAATTTATTTCATCCGTCACGGTCACGAGGGGACAAAACGATGGCCGCCGCAATCGGTATCAAAGGGCATTGCGCCCAATGCAACATGACGTTTGAGCTCAAGCCCTGGCAACTGAACGCCATTGCCATTGATGTACCGTTTGACTGTACGTATTGCCACTGCGGGTTGCACTTGGGGTGCGTCAAGCAGTTGCGCCAGTTCAGGGCCCTGGACCACTGGGCGCTGGTGCGGCCGAGCATGATCATGCTGACGTGCGCAACCTTGCTGATGGCCCTTGTCGCTGAATGGTTGGGGCTGCTCAGTGTGATCGGGCAACTGAACATTTCGCTGGTCGCCGTGCTGATCCATTTGCTGGTGGTGCGCTATGCCCGCCATCGACAGAGAATGACCTTGAAGTTGCAGGTGATCAGTCCGCTACCAGTTGAACAGCTCGCACGCATTGCGTGTGCTCGCCTCAGCCAGCAATAAAGGGCTGATACCCATGCGCTCGGCCAGGGCGGTGCAGATGTCTGGCAGGTGCTGCGGGCTATTGCGCTGGTTGGGGTACATGGCCGGGGCCATATCCGGCGCATCGGTTTCCAGCACCACGGCGTCGAGTGGCAACTGCGCCAGTACCCGGTGCATGCGCAGGGCCTGGGGCCAGGTGGCAGCGCCGCCCAGGCCCAGTTTGAACCCGAGCTTGATGTACTCGCGGGCCTCTTCAGCGCTGCCGGCGAACGCATGGATGATGCCGCCTCTGGGCACGCGGATGCGTTTGAGGGTGGCAATCACGGCGGCGTGGCTGCGGCGAACGTGGAGCAAGGCCGGCAGTTGAAAGTCCACCGCGAGTTTCAGTTGGGCTTCAAACAGCGTCTGCTGGCGCTCGTGGTCCAACTGTTCCAGAAAGTAATCCAGGCCAATTTCGCCCACTGCGCACAGTTGCCGGTGACCATGCAGGCGCGTCAACCAGTCGCCCAGCTCCAGCAGGTCGGCGGGGCGATGCTCATCGAGATACACCGGGTGCAAGCCGAAGGCGGCGAACAGGCCTTCGTCCTGTTGCACCAAGTCCCATAGCCGCTGCCAATTTTTCTGGTAAACCCCCAGCACCACCAGGCGCCGCACGCCAAGTTCACGACTGTGGGCGAGGACGTGCGAGCGATCGGGGTCGAAGTCCTCGAAGTCCAGGTGCGTGTGGGTGTCGATCAGCTCCACGCTCAGGCCTCGTGAATACGCTGCTTGAAAGTCCGGCCAATCGCATGCACCCCGGGTTGGTACTGTTCCTCTTCAATGGCGGCCAGGGCCAGGCGCAGGGCGGTTTCGGCAATCAACTGATGTTGCTGGGCCATGGCGTTGACCGGCAGCGGCAGGAAATCCAGCAACTGCGTATCGCCGAAGGTGCCCAGGCGCAGGGGCCGCGACTTGAGGGGGAAGTCATGCAGCGCGTCGAACACGCCTTGCAGCAGTACGTAGGAGGTGGTCACCAGCGCGTCCGGCAGATGCCCCAGGCGTTGCAGCAGTTGCTCCATCAGCTCTCGGCCGCAGTCACGACTGAAGGCTTCGCCCTGCTCGATGATCACGTCGCCCGTAAAGCCTTGCAGCGCATCACGGAAACCGGCGGTACGTGCCTGGCTGATGCTCAGCTCGGGCCGTGCGCCGATCAGCGCGATCTGCTTGGGCAACGGTTGCAGCAGGCTGCTGGTGAGTTGCTGGCAGGCCTGGTGGTCATCGCTGACCACGGAGCAGAACTGGTTCGGCTCCATCTCCCGGTCGATGGCAATCACCGGCAGCCCCTTGGCCTGAAGCTCGCGATAGCTGTCATCGCTGGCCGGCAGGCAACTGGCGACGAACAACGCATCGCAACGCCTGGCACGGAACAGTTGCAGCAGTTGGCGTTCGCTGTCCGCTTCATCATCGGAGCTGGCGATCAGCAACTGATAGCCTCGCGCCCGCGCACCTTGTTCCAGCAGTTTGGCGATGCGTGCGTAGCTGGGGTTTTCCAGGTCTGGCAGGATGAACCCCAAGGTGCGCGTATGCCGGCTGCGCAGCCCGGCGGCTTGAGGGTTCGGGGTAAAGCCATGGGCTTGGACCACGGCACGCACACGCTCAACGGTTGCGTTGCTGATGCGCTGCTGTTCGGCTTTGCCATTGATGACATAGCTGGCGGTGGTAACGGACACACCGGCCAGACGTGCGATATCACTGAGTTTCAAACCGGGATTTCCTTGTTTTTTGGCGCTCGCCCCGACATTTTGTCCAATCGTAACCGATTCCAGCATTCGACCCATGTCCCACAGCAAGCGCCGAGTGGCCCTTCAAGCTTGCACAATTAACGCGTAATCTGCCATAAATTCTAGATTAAACGTTTCAGCAGGCGTATTTTTACGATGTTCGCCGCTGAGTGACCACTGCCAATTGACCGCTCAGTCAGTTAATTTTGAACATATTTACCTACAACAATACCTAGTGCGCCTGTCGCACTAACTAGGAGAACGGCATGCTTGAGCTCACTGTAGAGCAGATATCCATGGGCCAGGTGGCTGTGGATAAATCTGCTGCCTTGCACCTGCTCGCTGACAAATTAGTGGCCGATGGCCTGGTTGCCGAAGGTTATCTCAGTGGCTTGCAAGCCCGTGAAGCCCAAGGCTCGACCTTTCTCGGACAAGGCATCGCCATTCCCCATGGCACGCCAGAAACCCGCGACCAGGTATTTTCCACCGGTGTGCGCCTGCTGCAGTTCCCCGAAGGGGTGGACTGGGGCGATGGCCAAATCGTTTACTTGGCGATTGGCATCGCGGCTAAATCCGATGAACACCTGCGCCTGCTGCAACTGCTCACCCGTGCCCTCGGTGAAACCGACCTGGGCCAGGCCTTGCGCCGTGCCAACAGTGCCGAAGCCCTGTTGAAACTGTTGCAAGGCGCGCCCCAGGAACTGGCGCTGGATGCACAGATGATCAGCCTGGGCGTGTCGGCCGATGATTTTGAAGAGCTGGTGTGGCGCGGTGCACGCTTGCTGCGCCAGGCCGACTGTGTGAGCAATGGCTTTGCCGCCGTATTGCAGCAGGTCGACGCGCTGCCCCTGGGCGATGGCCTGTGGTGGTTGCACAGCGAGCAGACGGTCAAGCGTCCGGGCCTGGCCTTTGTGACGCCGGACAAACCCATGCGCTACCTCGGCCAGCCTTTGCACGGCCTGTTTTGCCTGGCGAGCCTCGGTGAAGCGCACCAAAGCCTGCTTGAACGCCTGTGTGCCTTGCTGATCGAAGGGCGCGGCCAGGAGTTGGGGCGCGCCACCAGCAGCCGCGCGGTGCTGGAAGTGCTGGGTGGTGAACTGCCGCCGGACTGGCCGAGCGCCCGCATTACCCTGGCCAACGCCCACGGGCTGCATGCTCGCCCGGCGAAGATCCTGGCGCAATTGGCGAAAAGTTTTGACGGCGATATCCGCGTGCGCATCGTCGATGGCGCGGTGGGCGCCGTGTCGGTCAAAAGCCTGAGCAAGCTGCTCAGCCTCGGCGCACGCCGTGGCCAGGTGCTGGAATTTGTGGCCGAGCCGACGGTGGCCGGCGATGCATTGCCCGCCCTTTTGGCCGCCGTGCAAGAGGGCCTTGGCGAAGAGGTCGAGCCCTTGCCTACGGTGAGTGCACAGCCAGCGCAGGTCGATATCGAACCCGTACTCAGCGCGCCACTGAGCGGTAGCCAACTCCAGGCCATTGCCGCCGCACCGGGTATTGCCATCGGCCCGGCCCATATTCAGGTGCCGCAGGTGTTCGATTACCCGTTGCGCGGTGAGTCTGCCGCCGCCGAACGCCAGCGCCTGCACACGGCCTTGAGCGACGTGCGCACGGATATCCAGGGCTTGATCGAGCGTAGCCAGGCCAAGGCCATCCGCGAGATTTTCATCACCCACCAGGAAATGCTCGACGACCCGGAACTGACCGACGAAGTCGACACCCGCCTCAAGCAAGGCGAAAGCGCCGAAGCCGCCTGGATGAGCGTGATCGAAGCCGCCGCCAAGCAGCAGGAAGCCTTGCAGGATGCCTTGCTGGCCGAGCGTGCTGCCGACTTGCGTGACATCGGCCGCCGCGTACTGGCCCAATTGTGTGGCGTTGAGAGCGTGCAGGAACCGAGCGAGCCCTACATCCTGGTGATGGAAGAAGTCGGCCCTTCGGACGTGGCACGCCTGGACCCGGCCCGCGTTGCCGGCATTCTCACCGCCCGAGGTGGCGCCACAGCCCACAGCGCCATCGTCGCCCGCGCACTGGGTATTCCGGCCTTGGTCGGTGCTGGTGCTGCGGTGTTACTGCTCAAAGCCGGCACGCCGCTGTTGCTCGATGGCCAGCGCGGTCGCCTGCATGTCGACCCCGACGCCGCCACCCTGCAACGGGCCACCGTGGAGCGCGACAGCCGCGAACAGCGCTTGCAAGCCGCTTCGGCCCAACGCCATGAACCGGCGCTGACCCGCGACGGGCACGCCGTGGAAGTGTTCGCCAACATTGGTGAAAGCGCCGGGGTGGCCAGTGCAGTGGAGCAGGGCGCCGAAGGCATTGGCCTGCTGCGCACCGAACTGATTTTCATGGCCCACCCCCAGGCGCCGGACGAGGCCACCCAGGAAGCCGAATACCGCCGCGTACTCGACGGCCTCAACGGTCGCCCGTTGGTGGTGCGCACCCTGGATGTGGGCGGGGACAAGCCATTGCCCTACTGGCCGATCGCCGAAGAAGAAAACCCCTTCCTCGGTGTGCGCGGCATTCGCCTGACGCTGCAACGCCCGCAGATCATGGAAGCGCAACTGCGCGCACTGCTGCGTGCAGCGGATAACCGCCCGCTGCGCATCATGTTCCCCATGGTCGGCAGCGTGGATGAGTGGCGCGCCGCCCGGGACATGACCGAGCGCCTGCGCCTGGAGATCCCGGTGGCGGACCTGCAACTGGGGATCATGATCGAAGTCCCGTCAGCCGCCTTGCTGGCGCCGGTGCTCGCCAAGGAAGTCGACTTCTTCAGCGTCGGCACCAACGACCTGACCCAATACACCCTGGCCATCGACCGCGGCCACCCGACCCTGTCGGCCCAGGCCGATGGCCTGCACCCGGCAGTTTTGCAACTGATCGACATCACCGTGCGCGCCGCCCATGCCCATGGCAAGTGGGTTGGCGTGTGCGGCGAGTTGGCGGCGGACCCGCTGGCGGTGCCGGTGCTGGTCGGCCTGGGTGTGGATGAGTTGAGCGTGTCGGCCCGCAGTATTCCCGAGGTGAAGGCGCGGGTGCGTGAATTCAGTCTGAGCGAGGCCCAGGGCCTGGCGCAACAAGCACTGGCGGTGGGTTCGCCCGCGCAAGTGCGTGCCCTAGTGGAGGCCGTGTAGATGGCGAATATTCTGACCCTGACGCTGAACCCGGCGTTGGACCTCACGGTACGCCTGGCGCACCTGCAACCCGGTGAGGTCAATCGCAGTGAAGCGATGCTCACCCACGCGGCGGGCAAGGGCGTGAATGTGGCGCAGGTGCTGGCGGACCTGGGCCATTACGTCAGCGTGGGCGGGTTTCTCGGCAGTGCCAACCCCCAGGCGTTCAATGCGCTGATCAAGCGCCGTGGGTTTGGCGATGCCTTCATCCGGGTTCCCGGCGAAACCCGTAGCAACATCAAGATTGCCGAACAGGATGGGCGGGTCACCGACATCAATGCACCGGGGCCGCTGGTGACTGAAGAGACGCTAAAAGCGCTGCTCAAGATGGTCGCGATCATTGGCCCGGAGTTCGATGCGGTCGTGGTGGCCGGTAGCTTGCCGCGCGGCGTCAGCCCGCAGTGGTTTAAAGGTTTGCTGGAGGCGTTGAAGGACCTGGGGTTGAAAGTCGCCCTGGACACCAGTGGTGAAGCGCTGCGCCTGGGGTTGGAGGTTGGCCCGTGGCTGGTCAAACCCAATACTGAAGAGTTGGCCGAAGCCTTGGGTAACGCCACCGATGCCATCAGCCGACTGCATCAGCAAGGCGTCGAACATGTGGTGGTCTCCGACGGGGCCGCAGGCGTGACCTGGTACCGCCCGGGTGCGGCGCTGCATGCCACTCCGCCCAAGGTGGCAGTGGCCAGTACCGTGGGTGCCGGCGACTCGCTGCTGGCCGGGATGCTCCACGGTTTGCTCAGTGGCGATACGCCGGAGCACACCCTGCGCCGGGCCACGGCGATTGCCGCGATGGCAGTGACACAGATCGGTTTTGGCATCAGCGATGACGCGCAGTTGGCGCATCTCGAAAGCGGCGTCGATGTGCGCACGCTGACAGAACAATAAGAGGGTTTGTGATGAAGTTAGCCATTGTTACCGCCTGCCCGAACGGCATGGTCACCAGTGTGCTGTGCGCCCGCTTGTTGGACGCCGCCGCCCAGCGCATGGGCTTGCACACCAGTGTTGAAGTCGTCGATGTGCAGCGCCCGGAGCGCCAGTTGTCCCAGGCGACGATTGATGATGCCGAGTGGGTGCTGCTGGTCAGCAGTACCCCGGTGGAGATGCAGCGGTTTGTCGGCAAGCGCGTGTTCCAGAGCACGCCGGCCCAGGCGTTGGCAGATGTCGAAGGCGTATTGCGTCGGGGTGCTGAAGAGGCCCAGGTGTATGTCGCCAACGCTGCCCCGGTGGCGGCCAAGGCTGCGCCGCGTATCGTTGCGATTACCGCGTGCCCCACTGGCGTGGCCCACACGTTCATGGCCGCCGAGGCCTTGCAGCAGACGGCCCAGCGCCTGGGTTATGACTTGCAGGTCGAAACCCAAGGCTCGGTGGGCGCCCGCACGCCGTTAAGCCCCCAGGCGATTGCCGATGCCGATGTGGTATTGCTCGCGGCCGATATCGAAGTGGCCACCGAGCGTTTCGCCGGCAAGAAGATTTACCGCTGTGGCACCGGCATTGCTCTCAAGCAATCCGAAGCCATCCTCAACAAGGCCCTGGCCGAAGGCGCAGTGGAAAGCGCGGCCAGCGGTGCAGCGGCCAAGGCCGAGAAAACCGGGATCTACAAACACCTGCTCACCGGCGTGTCTTACATGCTGCCGATGGTGGTGGCGGGGGGCTTGCTGATCGCCTTGTCGTTTGTGTTCGGCATCCATGCCTTCGAACAGCCCGGCACCTTGGCGGCGGCGCTCAAATCCGTGGGTGACCAGGCGTTCCTGTTGATGGTGCCGCTGTTGGCGGGCTACATCGCCTACTCGATTGCCGACCGTCCTGGCCTGGCGCCCGGCATGATCGGCGGGCTGCTGGCGGGGACGCTGGGGGCTGGGTTTATCGGCGGCATCCTGGCCGGTTTCGTCGCCGGGTATTGCGTCAAGCTGATCAGCCGCACGGTGCAACTGCCCCAGAGCCTGGAAGCGCTCAAGCCGATCCTGATCATCCCGTTACTGGCGAGCCTGTTTACCGGCTTGGTGATGATCTACCTGGTGGGCCCACCAGTCGCCCGCTTGCTCACGGGCCTGACGGATTTCCTCAGCACCATGGGCACCACCAACGCGGTGCTGCTGGGCATTCTGCTCGGCGGCATGATGTGCGTGGACTTGGGCGGGCCGATCAACAAGGCGGCGTATGCGTTCTCGGTTGGCCTGCTGGCCGCGTCGAGCGGCGCGCCGATGGCCGCGACCATGGCCGCCGGCATGGTGCCGCCGATTGGCATGGGCATCGCCACGTTACTGGCCCGACGCAAGTTCGCCCAGACCGAACGCGAGGCCGGCAAGGCGGCGATGATTTTGGGGCTGTGCTTTATCTCCGAAGGCGCGATTCCCTTCGCCGCCAAAGACCCGCTGCGGGTCATTCCGGCCAGTATTGCCGGTGGTGCGTTGACCGGTGCGCTGTCGATGTACTTCGGCTGCAAACTCGCCGCACCCCATGGCGGGTTGTTTGTGCTGGTGATTCCGAATGCGATGAACCATGCGTTGTTGTACTTGTTGGCGATTGTCGCGGGCAGTGTGTTGACCGGGCTGGTGTATGCCGTGCTCAAGCGACCGGAAGCGGCCGAGCTGGCCGTGACTGCCTGACACTGGCAAAAAATGTGGGAGCTGGCTTGCCTGCGATAGCATCGACTGGGTTTGCCTGATACACCGAGGTGTTTGCATCGCAGGCAAGCCAGCTCCCACAGGTGAATTTGATCGTTCTCCCGATTGGTGTCACATCCGCTTCATCCCATCATGCTTAAGTGGCCCTTTTGATACTCAAGAGGACATCCTGCATGAGCCACTTCGATCTCGGCCGCCGCCGTGTGATGCAAGCCGTAGGCGCTGGCCTGCTGTTGCCGGGCCTGGCGCCGGCGGTGATCGCTTCGGTGAAGGACCGACCGCAACTCACGGACGGCGTGCAATCGGGCGACCTGCAGGGCGATCGCGCGATGATCTGGAGCCGCAGCGACCGCCCGGCGAAGATGGTGGTGGAGTGGGACACCCGCAGCGTGTTCAGCAACCCGCGCCGATTCGTCTCGCCCCTGGCCGACAGCCGCACCGACTTTACCGCCCGTGTCGAACTCACCGGGCTGCCGGTTGACCAGGCGATTTTCTACCGCGTGCATTTCGAAGACGCCCAGACCGGCATTGCCAGTGAACCCTGGTTCGGCCACTTGCGCAGCGTGCCGCAACAGCGGCGCGATATCCGTTTTGTGTGGAGCGGCGACACCGTCGGCCAAGGCTTCGGCATCAACCCGGACATCGGTGGCATGCGCATCTACGAAGCCATGCGCCTGCGCTTGCCGGACTTTTTTATCCACAGCGGCGACACCATCTACGCCGACGGCCCAGTCCCCGCGCAGCTCACCACTGAAGGCGGGCGCATCTGGCGCAACATCACCACTGAAGCCAAAAGCAAAGTCGCGGAAACCCTCGATGAATATCGCGGCAATTACCGCTACAACCTGCTGGATGAAAACGTGCGCCGCTTCAATGCCGAGGTGCCGCAGATCTGGCAATGGGACGATCACGAGGTGATCAACAACTGGTCATCGAGCAAGCAGTTGGATGAGCGCTACCAGACCCGCGACATCAACACCCTGGTGGGCCGTGCCCGCCAGGCCTGGCTGGAATATTCACCCATGCGCCGACAGAGCGCCGACGCTGGTGGGCGCATTTATCGCAAGCTCAGTTATGGGCCGCTGCTGGATGTGTTTGTGTTGGATATGCGCAGCTATCGCGGGCCGAATGACGACAACCTGGGCGCTGAAAAACCCTTCCTCGGCCGTGAACAGTTGGACTGGCTCAAGCGCGGGCTCAAGGCCTCGCAAGCGCAGTGGAAGGTGGTCGCCGCTGACATGCCTATCGGCCTGGGCGTGCCCGACGGTGAAGTCAGCCCCGGCGTGGCGCGTTGGGAAGCGATCGCCAATGGCGACCCTGGCCCGGCGCAAGGGCGTGAGCTGGAGATCGCCGAACTGCTGGGGTTCCTGCATGAGCACAAGGTGCGCAACCACCTGTGGCTGACGGCCGATGTGCATTACTGTGCGGCGCATCACTATCACCCTGACGGCGCGGCGTTCCAGGATTTCGAGCCGTTCTGGGAGTTTGTGGCGGGGCCGTTGAATGCTGGGAGTTTCGGGCCCAACCCACTGGATAAAACCTTTGGCCCGCACGTGGTATTCCAGAAGGCGCCACCGGCACAGAACACCTCGCCGTTTGCGGGCTTTCAGTTTTTTGGTGAAGTGCAGATTGATGGGCAGACGGCGGAGTTGACGGTGATGCTGCGCGATCTCGATGGCGTCTCGGTGTTCGAGCAAAAGCTGCAACCGGCCTGATCGTTCCCACGCTCTGCGTGGGAACGCATCCTGTGACGCTCCGCGTCACGCCGTCAAGAGCGGACGCGGAGCGTCCAGGGCGGCATTCCCACGCGGAGCGTGGGAACGATCAAGGCAGGCATTAGCGGGGTCAGTAGACATCCCGACGATAGCGGCCCTGTTCGATCAGGCGCTCCAGCGCCTCCTTGCCCAAGATGTCTGCCAGTGCCTGATCCACCCCCGTCGCCATCCCTTGCAAGCTGCCACACACATAAATCGCTGCGCCGTCCGCCAGCCATTTGCGCAGCACATCCGCTGACTCGCGCAGGCGATCCTGTACGTAGACCTTCTCCTCTTGATCACGGGAAAACGCCAGGTCCAGCAGGGCCAGGTCTCCACTGGCGAGCCAGCCTTGCAGTTCGTCCTGGCACAGGTAGTCGTGGGCGATGTTGCGTTCACCAAACAGCAGCCAGTTTCGCTGCTGGCCATCGGCAATACGCGCCTTGAGCAAGCTGCGCAGGCCGGCAAGGCCGGTGCCGTTGCCCAGCAAAATCAGCGGCACCGGCGCGTCGGGTAAATGGAAGCCGCTGTTGCGCCGCAGGCGCAGGCTGATGGCCGAGCCGAGGGCGGCATGTTCAGTCAGCCAGCCGGAGCCAAGCCCCAGGCTGCCGTCGGGGTGGCGCTCCTGGCGCACGATCAGCTCCAGCACGCCGTCGCTGGCAATCGAGGCGATGGAGTATTCGCGCATGCCCAGGGGGACCAGCGCATCCACCAATGCCTGGGCGTGCAGGCCGACCAGGTGCGTGCGGTTGTCCGGCAGTTGGCGCGTAGCCAGGGCCTGATCAAGGGTGTGGGCGACGCCGTCGATCACCACACCGTCGCTGCCGACCAAGCCCAGTCCGGCCAGGAAGTGTTCGATGGCCCAGGGGCAATTGCGCGGCAGGACTTCCACCAGGTCGCCGGCCAGCCAGCTGTGCGCAGACGTGGATGTGAGGCCCAGCAGGTAGACGGGCGAGCCGACACTGTCGGGGTTGAGCAGAGTGCGTTGGCTCAGGGTCCAGTTTTCGTACTGGGCCGTCGGCCAGGCCGCCGCCGGTGCATGCCCGGTGAGCTGGCCCAATTGCTGTTGCCAGGCTTGCAACGCCAATGTGTCACCGCTGTCGACTTCAACCGGGGCAAACAGCGGGGTACCGCCCTGGTTGGTCAGCCAGAAATGCAGGCGCCGGGCAAAGCCGCAAAAATGCTCGTACTGCCGGTCACCCAGGGCCAGCACCGAGTAGTTCAAGCCTTTGAGGGGCAGCGCCTGGCCGAGCACGCTGCGCTCGAAACCACGGGCGCTGTCGGGGGCTTCGCCGTCGCCAAAGGTACTGACCACGAACAGGGCGTTTTGCGATTGGCTGAGGTCGTCGCGGCTGACACTGCCCAGGGGCTGCACCTTCACCGCCAGGCCCGCAGCCTGTAATTGCCCGGCCGTTTGCCAGGCCAGTTGCTCGGCAAAGCCGCTCTGGCTGGCGAAGCCGATCAGCCAGGCCGGCGCATCGCTGTGGTTGGCTGCCAGACCCTTGCGCGCATCGCGTACCTGGCGCTTTTTGCGGCGACGGTCGAGGTACAGCAGCCAGCCGGTGATGAAAAACAGCGGCATGAGCAATGAGCTGACGGTGAGGGCGATCCGCCCGACCAGGCCAAAATAGCTGCCGGTGTGCAGCGCATACACACTGGTCAGCAACTGCGCCTTGAGGCTTTTGCTGGCGTAGCGCTCGTGGGATTTGACCTCGCCGGTGGCCGGGTCCAGGTTGATCTGGTTCAGCGCGCGGTCATGGGGCGATGAAGAGAGCAGGTAATACACGGTGGCCGGTTGCCCGGCGACCGCAGGCATCCGAATGTTGTAGGCGCTCAAGTCGGGGCCGGCGTTGCTGTAGATGCTGCTCCAGATCGCATCGTAGTTGGCCACTGGAGCGGGGCCTGCAGGGGCTGGGCCGCGCTTGCGCATGCGCTCGTTCTGCGGCGAGTCGGACAGCAGTTGGGTCACGCCACGGTTGTACCAGTCGTAGGACCAATACAGCCCGGTCAGCGCCGCCAACAGATAAAACAGCAGGCACCAGGTGCCGAATACCGAGTGCAGGTCCCAATTGAAGCTACGGCCCTTTTTGCGCCAGTCCAGGGTCAGCCAGACGCGCCAGCTTTTCACCTGGCGTGGCCAGCGCAGGTACAGGCCGGAGAGGCAGAAGAACAGCAGAATCAGGGTGCAGGCGCCAGTGATGTTGCGCCCGGTGTCGCCGATGGCGAGGAAGCGGTGCAATTGCAGGATAAAGCCGAACAGATCCTGGCCGACGGCGTCGCCCATGTAGTCGCCGGTGTACGGGTCGAAGTAGCGCATCTGGCCACGGCGCTCGCCCGGTGGCGGAGTGAAGGACACACGGCCGGCGTTGCCGCTTTCGCTTTCTACCCACAGCATGGCCACGGTCTTGCCTTCGGTGGCTTCCAACTTGCGCACCAGCTCGGCGGGCGGCAGTACACCGGCCTCGCGTTTTTGCACGCTCAACACGCTGGGGTTGAGCGCCCGCAGGATCTCGTCCTGGAACGAGTACGCGGCCCCGGTGACCCCCATCAAGGCCAGCACCAGCCCGGCCGTGATGCCGAAGAACCAATGCAACTGGAACAGGGTTTTCTTCAACACGTCGCACCGCCTCGCTCATCTGATATCTGGGTCACGGCGCGCATTATGCCGTGGGTTATCAAGAAAAATTCTGTTTTA
Organism: Pseudomonas sp. PA-4-8C; assembly: GCF_021606625.1. Lineage (NCBI taxonomy): Bacteria > Pseudomonadati > Pseudomonadota > Gammaproteobacteria > Pseudomonadales > Pseudomonadaceae > Pseudomonas > Pseudomonas sp. PA-4-8C. Next base: position 46,138 of record NZ_WKCD01000001.1, on the reverse strand, counting down.
CACACAAAAGCCCCACGCATCCGATGCGTGGGGCCTTGAGCGAACCTTGACCGCTTTTAGAAGTGGAAGCTGGTGGTCAACAACGCCGTACGACCGGCCGCCTGGTTGGCGAAGTGCGCCGAATAGGCCTTGTCGTAGTAGGTCTTGTCGGTCAGGTTCTGCACGTTCAATTGCAGGTCGACGTTCTTGGTCAGCTTGTAGCTGGCCATGGCGTCGTAGCGGGTGTAGGACGGTACATACACGGTGTTGCCGGCATCGCCGTAAACCTCATCGACGTAGAAGGCACCACCGCCGACGGTCAACTTGGGGGTGATGTCGTAGGTGGTCCACAGGCTGAAGGAGTTCTTCGGCGTGTTGGGCATTTGGTTGCCTTTGTTGGAGCCGGCACTGACTACGTTTTGACGGTTGCCGATTCTGCCCGGATCTACCAGTTCGCTTTTCAGGTAGCTATAGCCCGCAAATACTTGCCACTGATCGGTGATTTTGCCGCTGGCAGACAGTTCCAAGCCATCGACTCGGGATTCACCACCGTTTTCGAAGGTGTTGGAGCTCACCAAAATTCGTGTGTTTTTCTTCTCTGTGCGGAACACGGCGGCAGTCAGGGACAGGCGATCATGAAACAGATCCCACTTAGTGCCGAGTTCGTAGTTGACTGTTTCTTCGGGTTCCAGATCGCTGGTGTTGATGCCGGTCACGAAACCATTGGGTTCCTGACCTTCACCTACCAAGCCGCCAACTGGCGAGGCTGAGGTGGCATAGGAAGTGTAAATGCTGCCGTTTTCCGTGGGCTTCCACACAAGCCCGGCTTGCCAGTTGAAAAATTGGCTGTCGTCCTTGAGCTTGGTACGTCCTGTAGCGGCATTGGTGTTGGCTTGAGTGTCGAAGGTGTCGTAGCGCAGGCCGACATTGAGCAGCCATTTAGGATCAAGTTCGATGGTGTCGAATACGTAGGCAGCGCGACTGGTGGCCTTGGTATTAGTGCCGTTGTAGTTGCGCGCAACGTTGCCGTTCCAGGCATCATCCGGGTTCGGATTGCTCAGTGACGTGCAATTACCGCCCATGCCGCCTTTGCTCACGTTGCATACAGGGTTGCTGTTCGGGCTGACGGTATAGCCACTGACACGGGTTTCTTCACCAGTGAACTCCAGACCGGTGGAGTAGGAGTGCTTCATACCCGCCAGTTGGAAGTTACCAAACAGATCGGTCTGGTTAGTGGTCGTTGTGGTGGTGGACACACGACTGTTGGCGCGACGCCATACGGTGCCAAACTGGTTGACGTTGTGCTGGCTGTCGTCAGGCTGCGTCAACACGTAGTCCTGGCCGGTGCTGCCATGACGCAGGGTGTTTTTCAGCGTCATGTTGTCGTTCAGGTCGTGCTCGATGGAGACCGTGCTGATGTCGGCGCGGGTCTTGCGGAAGTCGCGGCTTTTCAAACCGTAGAAGTTACTGCTGTCTCCGCCATCGGTAGGTTTGTCGTGAACGTGCGCGGCATTTGATGCTGTGCTGCCATAGCCATACGGCATCCCCGAATCCGGCAGGTCATCACTTTCCATATGGTAGTAGCTGAGGTTGACGCGGGTCGGTGTGCCCAGGCCAAAGGTCAGCGACGGTGCCACGCCCCAACGGTCGTAGTTCACCGCATCGCGGCCAGCCACATTTTGTTCATGGCTCATCAGGTTCAGGCGGAAGGCCGCGCTGTCGTCCAGGAACTGGCGGTTCACGTCGAGCACGTAGCGGCGGGTCTGGTCGGAGCCGTAGGTAAAGCCGCCGTTGGTGAAGTCCCGCGCTTGTGGGGTCTTGCTCACCAGGTTGAGGCTGCCACCGGCCGAGCCACGACCGCCGAACGAAGAGTTCGGGCCTTTGCTGACTTCGATGGACTCGATGTCGAAAATCTCGCGGCTCTGGCCACCGGTATCGCGCACGCCATCGAGGTAGGTATCGCCCTGGGCATCGAAACCACGGATGAACGGGCGGTCGCCCTGAGGGTTGCCACCTTCACCGGCACCGAAGGTGATACCCGGTACGGTGCGCAAGGCATCCTGCAACGAGGTGGCGGCGGTGTCCTTGAGTACTTGTTGCGGCACCACGGTGACCGAACGCGGCGTGTCCACCAGCGGCGCGGTGTATTTCTGCGACGAGGCTTTTTCCACCTGGTAGGAGGTGTTGTCCTGATCCTGGCCGGTGATGTTGGTGGCGCCGAGGGAGATAGGGTTGCGCTCGCCTTTTGGCTCGGTATTTTCAGCCGCCTGCGCCAGGTGGGCGGCGGAGCCGGCACTCAGGGCAACGCCGATGGCCGAAGCCAGCATGCGTGGTGAACTGACCGGTATTTTTAGAATAGTGCGCGACATGACGTGTCCCTTCCCCAAGGTTGTGAGGTCGCGGAATATAGGGCCAACAAGACTTTGTATCAATTGCGAGATATTGCTATTCGCATCAAATTTACATTCTTTACACTTTTTCTTTACGGATTTTGTGTTCTCGTTCGTCCCCGCGTTTTACAGGGCGGATAAGAATCAATACCATTGACGCCTCTCTGATCGCAGGTATTGCCCCCATGTTGCTGCACATTCCCGGCCTGTTCTCTCGCGAGGAGGTGCTGCGCATTCGCCAGGCCCTGGAAGAGACCGAATGGGCTGACGGCAAAATCACCGCCGGGCACCAATCCGCCAAAGCCAAGCACAACCTGCAATTGCCCGAAGGCCACCCCCTGGCCAAGGAAATCGGCGCGGCGATGCTGGAACGGTTGTGGAGCAACCCGCTGTTCATGTCGGCCGCGCTGCCGCATAAAGTCTTCCCGCCACTGCTTAACTGCTACACCGCAGGCGGCAGTTTCGACTTTCATATCGACAACGCGGTGCGGCAACCCAAAGGCAGCCATGAGCGCGTGCGCACCGACCTTTCGTCCACGCTATTCTTCAGCGACCCCGACGACTACGACGGTGGGGAACTGGAGATCCAGGACACCTTCGGCCTGCAGCGGGTCAAGCTACCCGCCGGCGACATGGTGCTGTACCCCGGCTCCAGCCTGCACAAGGTCAACGCGGTGACCCGTGGCGCGCGCTATGCCTCGTTCTTCTGGACCCAAAGCCTGGTGCGCGAAGACAGCCAGCGCACCTTGCTGTTCGAGATGGACGGCGCCATTCAGCAACTGACCCGCGACGTGCCCGACCACCCCGCGTTGATCCAGCTCACCGGCACCTACCACAACCTGTTGCGCCGCTGGGTCGAGGTCTGAGCATGGGCTTTTTATTGCGCCGCGAAGAAGTGCTCAACGTCGAGCAATTACAAAGCATGCTCGATGATTCCTCGGTGCGCGCCGCCCAGGCCATCCTGATCGCCGCCAAGGCAGGGGTGGTCGATGCCCAGGCCCTGCTCGGGCAAATATTGCTGGAAGGGCGCGGCATTGCCCGCGATGAAGCCTTGGCACTGCGCTGGTTCCAGATTGCCGCGCAGGGCGGTCACCTGATGGCGCGCAATATGATCGGGCGTTGCCGGGAGCATGGCTGGGGCTGCGCTGTCGATGAGGCCGCCGCAGCACGGGAATATCGCCTGGCGGCACACGCCGGGTTGGATTGGGGCCAGTACAACTACGCCAACCTGTTGGCTACCGGTCGCGGCATGGAGCAAGACCAGGCCCAAGCGCTGACGCTTTATCGCCAGGCCGCAGGGCAGGGCCACGCCAAGTCGATGAACCTGCTGGGGCGTTATCTGGAAGACGGCCAGTATTGCCCCAGGGATCTAGAGACAGCCGTAGAATGGTACCGACGCTCCGCCGAAGCCGGGGATTTTCGGGGGCAGTTCAGCTATGCAGCGGTGCTGGCGGACAGAGGGCAGATCGACGCTGCGCTGGAATGGCTGCGCAAGGCTTTGGCGGCTGGGAATTTCAAATTCCTGCGAACGGCGCATAAGGCGCTGGCACAGGCCAATGACCCGCAGATTCGCGCCATGGCCGAGGCTTATCAAGGGCACGCGGACCAATTGGAGAAAACGCTGTAGGACCCCGTTTCTACACATTCACGTGTTCCGGTTTGTCGATGAACGGCAAGGATCGAAGGTTGAAGCTCTGGCTTAAGTCACTATGATTAAGCTTGAATCATTTTTAATCGCCTGCTTGTCATTTATCCGTAGAGAGAGTTTTCATGGGTGCCGAAACCAAAGTAATGACAGCTCATATTCCCACTGCCCTTGCTCAGAAAGTTGACCAGATTGCCGCGCGAATGGATCGCTCACGCGGATGGGTGGTGAAACAGGCCCTCGCTGATTGGGTCGATCAAGAAGAAGAGCGCAGCCGGCTGACGCTTGAGGCTATGGCAGATGTAGATGCGGGGCGCGTGATCGATCACCAGGCAGTGCAGGCCTGGGCAGATAGCCTGAGCACCGATTCGCCGCTACCGGTACCGCGCTGATGGAGCTGAGGTGGACAAGTAAAGCCTTATCCGACCTGGCTCGATTATATGACTTCCTCTCTGTTGTAAACCGCGAAGCTGCCGCCCGCATCGTGCAGTCACTGTCTCAAGCGCCTGACACGCTGCTCGATAATCCGCGCATCGGTGAGAGAATTGAAGAGTTTTCACCGCGCGACGTAAGAAGACTTTTAGTCGGCCATTACGAAATGCGCTACGAAATTCAACAGTCGACACTCTATATTCTACGGTTATGGCACGTTCGCGAAGATCGCTGAGGGCGCGTACCACAGACAGAAAAAAGCCCATGAAACGTCATGGGCTTTTTAGTTATAACCGTCTTATTACACGTAAAACGACTTCAACGGCGGGAACCCATTGAATTCCACCGCGCTGTAGCTGGTGGTGTAGGCACCGGTCGACAACCAGTACAGTCGATCACCAATGGCCAGGTTCAATGGCAGGCCGTACTTGTAGTTTTCGTACATGATATCGGCGCTGTCGCAGGTCGGGCCGGCGATGACCACTTCTTCCATCTCGCCTTTCTTCTCGGTCCAGATCGGGAACTTGATGGCTTCGTCCATGGTTTCGATCAGGCCGGAGAACTTGCCCACATCCGTGTACACCCAACGCTCGACGGCGGTACGGGACTTGCGCGCCACCAGTACCACTTCGCTGACCAGGATGCCGGCGTTGGCGATCAGCGAACGGCCAGGTTCCAGGATGATTTCCGGCAGGTCGTCACCGAAGTCTTCCTTGAGGAAACGGATGATTTCTTCAGCGTAGGTTTCCAGGCTGTTGGTACGGGTGATGTAGTTGGCCGGGAAGCCGCCGCCCATGTTGATCAGCTTCAGCTCGATGCCGTCTTCTTCTTTCAGGCGTTCGAAGATCACCTTGACCTTGGCGATGGCCGCGTCCCACACGCTGATGTCGCGCTGTTGCGAGCCAACGTGGAACGAGATGCCGTACGGCACCAGGCCCAGGTCGCGGGCGAGGATCAGCAGGTCCATGGCCATGTCGGTCTGGCAACCGAATTTGCGCGACAACGGCCAGTCAGCAGTGGTGGAGCCTTCGGTGAGGATACGCACATACACTTTCGAACCCGGCGCGGCCTTGGCGATGTTGCGCAGGTCGGCTTCGGAGTCGGTGGAGAACAGGCGCACGCCCTTCTCATAGAAGTAGCGAATATCCTTGGATTTCTTGATGGTGTTGCCGTAGCTGATACGGTCGGCGCTGACGCCGCGGTCCATGACCTTGTCCAGCTCGTAGATCGAGGCGATGTCGAAGCTCGAACCCTTGTCTTTCAACAGGTCGATGATCTCCACGGCCGGGTTGGCCTTGACGGCGTAATACACCTTGGCGAATTCGAAACCGGCGCGCAGGTCATCGTAGGCCTGGCTGATCATCGCGGTGTCGATCACCACGAATGGGGTTTCTTGTTTGTCGGCGAACGCCTTCATTTTGTCAAAGGTGGCGCGCGCGAAATAATCTTCGACGTTGATCGACATGCTGGGGAACTCCTAAGGGCAAACTGTATTGATCAATGGGTGCAAATGAACGTCCTCCGTATCCCCACTTTGGTTCGCCTACTTCCCAAGGCATGTCGCCGAAAGCAAAAAGGCCACGGGGTAAGCTGCCCTTGGCCTTGCTGTCTCGTCGTCAGTACTTGAGCCGGATGGATCGTTTCCAGCATGGACGTTCGGCGCGAACTTTAGGGCTTGGCGGGCGTGGGATCAACTAAAAATGTCGCGTTTTTGCACGCGTTCGTCGCGCGGCCGCGTGCAGCTACTTATGTAACCGACCGGTGTGACGGATTGATGTTCCCCGGATGGGGCTAATCAGATGGATTTGCGGTGTATTCATCGCAGGCAAGCCAGCTCCCACATTTGAACTGCATTCTTATGCTGGAATGCATTCCCCTGTGGGAGCTGGCTCGCCTGCGATAGCGATCTATCAGGCCAAAGCAGTTTCGGCAGGGGAGACAATGCTGGTCTTGCCCCCACGGGACTTACCGGAACTCAGGTACTCGGCAATCGACTCCTGGGTCACCTCACCCAAGAACACCCGCTCTGCATCCATCACCGGCAACCACGAACGGTTGAACTCGTACATGCGCGACAACAGGATGCGCAAATGCTCGTCATAGGCCGCCGTGGCATTGAACTCGCGCAGGTACTGGCCGCAGGTGCCGGCCTGGCGGTGCAGGTCGCGACGGCGAACATAGCCCAGCGCTTTGTTTTCGGCGCAGGTGACCACCACGTAACGGCGGTCATGCTCGTCCATCAGTTCCAGGGCATCGGCCACCGGGGTTTCCGGGCTCACCGACGGGGCGTTGTCCGCCGCGTCTTCGGCTTTTACCAGCAGCAGGCGCTTGAGGGTGCTGTCCTGGCCCACGAAGTTGCTGACGAACTCGTCGGCCGGGTGCGCCAGCAGCGTATCCGGGTGGTCGATCTGCAGCAGTTTACCGGCGCGGAAGATGGCGATCTTGTCACCCAGCTTGATGGCTTCGTCGATGTCGTGGCTGACCATGATCACGGTCTTGTTCAGCGCGCGCTGCATCTCGAAGAACTCGTTCTGGATCATCTCGCGGTTGATCGGGTCGACCGCGCCGAACGGCTCATCCATCAGCAGCAGCGGTGCGTCGGCCGCCAGGGCGCGGATCACGCCGATGCGCTGTTGCTGCCCGCCCGACAATTCACGCGGGTAGCGGTGCAGGTACTGCTTGGGCTCCAGCTTGATCATGCTCATCAACTCGCGGGCGCGGTCGTGGCATTTCTGCTTGTCCCAGCCGAGCAGCTTGGGCACCACCACGATGTTCTCTTCGATGGTCATGTTGGGGAACAGGCCGATCTGCTGGATCACGTAGCCGATGTTGCGGCGCAGGGTTACTTCATCGAGGTCGGTGGTGTCTTCGCCGTTGATCAAAATTTTGCCCGAGGTGGGCTTGATCAGGCGGTTGATCATCTTCAGCGTGGTGCTCTTACCGCAGCCCGAGGGCCCCAGGAATACGCAAATCTCGCCTTCGTTGACGGTCAGGCTTACATCGTTGACGGCAGTGACAGTCTTGCCGTTGCTTTGAAAAGTCTTGGACAGGTTTTGAAGTTCGATCATTTGAGCAATCCTTTTGGAGTCAGCGAGCGTTGCAGCCATTGCAGAAGCAGGTCGGCGAAGATGGCCAGAAGACTGACCAGCACGGCGCCGACGATCAGCATCGACATGTCACTGCGGCTGATAGAAGCCAGAATCAGTACACCCAGGCCACCGGCGCCGATGGTGGCAGCGATGGTCATCACACCGATGTTCATCACCACGGCGGTGCGCACACCGGCGAGGATCACCGGCACCGCAATCGGCAGTTCGACCATGCGCAGGCGCTGGCCGAAGGTCATGCCGATACCGCGTGCGGCTTCGCGAATGCCTGGCTCTACGCCGGTCAGCGCGAGGTAGGTGTTACGCATGATCGGCAGCAGGGAGTAGAGGAACACGGCGGTGATCGCCGGCATCGGCCCCAGGCCCTGGCCGAACTTGGAGTAGAACGGCAGCAGCAGGCCGAACAGTGCAATGGAGGGCACGGTCAGTAGCACCGTAGCGCTGGCTTGCAGCGGGCCGGCCAAGGTTGGGAAACGTGTCATCAGAATGCCCAGGGGCACACCGATAAAGATCGCCAGGATCACGGCGATGCCGACCAGGGTGATGTGCTGCCAGGTCAAGTGCAGCACTTGGGCCCAATCAAGATGGGAAAAGGCGTTCAAAAATTCCATGTCTTCTCCTTTTTAGTTGATTGGATGTTGGCGCAGGAAATCGGCGGCAACGGCGGACGGGCTTTCATGGTCGACGTCGACCCGTGCATTGAGCTGACGCATGGTTTCATCGTTGAACAGATTGGCCAAAGGCTTGAGCTCGGCGGCCAGTTGCGGGTGCTTGTCGAGGTATTCCTGGCGGATCACCGGGGCTGCGGTGTAGTCGGGGAAGTAGTGTTTGTCGTCTTCCAGCAGCTTCAATTTAAAGGCGTTGAGGCGCCCGTCGGTGGTGTAGACCAAACCGGCGAACACCTGGCCGTTACGCAGCGCGGTGTAGACCAGGCCGGCGTCCATCTGCCGGGTGTTCTTGCGCGTCAGGTTCATGTCGTACAGCTTGACCATGCCGGCCAGGCCATCGGAGCGGTTGGCGAACTCGGTGTCCAGGGCGACCAGGCGATGCTCTTTGGTCTCCTGGGCCATGGCTTGGGTGAGGTCGCTGATGCTGTTGATCTCGGGATGTTCTTGCGCGACTTTCTCCGGCAGTGCCAGGGCATAGGTGTTGCTAAAGCGCGACGGCGATAGCCAGACCAGGCCTTTTTTCGCGTCGAGTTCTTTGACCCGTGCGTAGGACTGTTCGCTGTCGAGCTTCTCGTCGATATGGTTGTAGGCCACCAGTGACACACCGGTGTATTCCCAGATCAGGTCCAGTTGCCCGCTTTCCTGGGCACTGCGCGCCAGGTTGCTGCCCAGGCCACCGGTCACACGGGCGTCGTAGCCCTTGGTGCGCAGGTACTGGGAGGTGATTTCGGCGAGCAGGGTCTGCTCGGTGAACACCCGGGCGCCGATGCGGATCACGGGTTTTTCGGCGGCTTGTGCAATACCTGCAAGCAGCAGGACGCAGCCTAATATCAAGCTCAGTTTTTTCATGTGAATTCCTTTACCGGGCTTAAGACGGGCGCAACCCGCGTTCCAGCCAGAGGCGGCTGGCCATGGTTACCAGGCCGTCAAGCAGCAATGCCAGCAGCGCGGTACACGCGGCGCCGAGCAACAGTTGCGGCTGATTGTTCAGGGCAATGCCGGGGAAGATCAGGCTGCCCAGGCTGTTGGCGCCAATCAGGAAGGCCAGCGGCGCGGTGCCGACGTTGATCGCCAGGGCCACGCGCACACCGCCAATGATGATCGGCACGGCGTTGGGCAGCTCCACGCGAAACAGCACCTGGCGCGGGGTCATACCGATGCCGGTGGCGGCTTCCTTAAGGGAGCCCTGAACGTTTTTCAGGCCTTCGTAGGTGTTGCGCACGATGGGCAGGAGCGAGGCGAGGAACAGCGCGAAGATGGCCGGGCCGCTGCCGATGCCGAGGACGCCGAGGGCGATGGCCAGTACGGCCAGGGGAGGGACGGTGTTGCCGATGTTGAAGATCTGCATGAAACGTTCTGCGCGCCCGACCATATTGGGTCGGCTGAGCAGGATACCGGCGGGGATGCCCACAATCAGGGCTGCCAGCATGGAGACTAGGACGAGAATCAGATGAGCTTGCAGGTAAAACAACAAATCGTCGCGGTACAGTTCGATCGTGTTGATGCCGATCCAGTGGACCAGCAGGGCCAGGAGAGCGACGACAACCACTGCTCCTATCAGCCCTTTGCCATAGCGAATAGCCACAGGCGGACTCCTTTTTTTCTTCTGTCGGCGAACACATTTCCGAGCGGCAGGGCCATGACTGGCTGCCTTGGAATGGGTTCGCGAAAAGCAACTCGCCGATACTGGCAATGCAGTATGCGATCGAGCCATGAGCGCAGCCTCGTCAGGCTAACTTGCTGATTTTTCAGCCCCTGTTCCGAGTGCGATAGCAGGGGAGTGGACGTCTCTACCTTTTAAAAGGTTCCACACTTGGGCGCATTTAGCCACCCCCAATGGGCTCAACGGTGGTCCGTACCCTCGCGTTTGCGCTATACTCGCCGCCCTTTTTTGACTCACCTGCCAGGCGATTTCCCATGACCCACCAGGCCGCCGAAGTCGCGAAACGCCGCACTTTCGCCATTATTTCCCACCCCGATGCCGGTAAGACCACCATCACCGAAAAGCTGTTGCTGATGGGCAAGGCAATCGCGGTGGCCGGCACGGTGAAGTCGCGCAAATCCGACCGCCATGCCACCTCCGACTGGATGGAAATGGAAAAGCAACGGGGTATTTCCATTACCACGTCGGTCATGCAGTTCCCCTATCGCGAGCACATGATCAACCTGCTCGACACCCCGGGGCACGAAGACTTCTCCGAAGATACCTACCGCACCCTCACCGCGGTGGACTCGGCGCTGATGGTCCTCGACGGCGGTAAAGGCGTCGAGCCACGTACCATCGCGCTGATGGACGTGTGCCGTCTGCGTGACACGCCGATTGTCAGCTTCATCAACAAACTCGACCGCGACATCCGCGACCCCATCGAGCTGCTGGATGAAATCGAAGCCGTCCTGAAGATCAAGGCCGCGCCGATCACCTGGCCGATTGGTTGCTACCGCGACTTCAAGGGCGTGTACCACCTGGCCGACGACTACATCATTGTCTACACCGCTGGCCACGGTCATGAGCGCACCGAAACCAAGATCATCGAGAAGCTCGACTCCGATGAAGCCCGCGCCCACCTGGGCGACGAGTACGACCGTTTTGTCGACCAGCTGGAGCTGGTGCAGGGCGCCTGCCATGAGTTCAACCAGCAGGAGTTCCTCGACGGCCAACTGACGCCGGTGTTCTTCGGTACCGCGCTGGGCAACTTCGGTGTCGACCACGTGCTCGACGCCGTCGTGGACTGGGCGCCAAAACCGCTGGCCCGCGTTGCCAACGAGCGCACCGTGGAACCGGTCGAAGAGAAATTCACGGGCTTTGTGTTCAAGATCCAGGCGAACATGGACCCCAAACACCGCGACCGTATCGCCTTCATGCGTATCTGCTCCGGCAAATACGAAAAAGGCATGAAGATGCGCCACGTGCGCACTGGCAAGGACGTGCGCATTGGCGACGCCCTGACGTTCTTCTCTTCCGAGCGTGAGCAGTTGGAAGAGGCGTTTGCCGGCGACATCATCGGCCTGCACAACCATGGCACCATCCAGATCGGCGACACCTTCACCGAAGGCGAAGCGCTGGGCTTTACCGGTATCCCGCACTTTGCCCCGGAACTGTTCCGCCGCGTGCGCCTGCGTGACCCGCTCAAGTCCAAGCAACTGCGCCAAGGCTTGCAGCAATTGGCCGAGGAGGGCGCCACCCAGGTGTTCTTCCCCGAGCGCAGCAACGACATCATCCTCGGCGCCGTGGGCGTGCTGCAGTTCGATGTGGTCGCCAGCCGCTTGAAAGAGGAATACAAGGTGGAGTGCTCCTACGAGCCGATCACCGTGTATTCGGCGCGCTGGATTGATTGCAGCGATAAGAAGAAGTTGGAAGAGTTCTCCAATAAAGCCGTGGAAAACCTGGCAATCGACGGCGGTGGTCACCTGACCTACCTGGCGCCGACGCGGGTGAACCTGGCGTTGATGGAAGAGCGTTGGCCGGATGTGAAGTTCCGTGCGACCCGCGAACACCATTAAGGTCTGAGCGGTTAAGAGAATGTGGGAGGGGGCTTGCCCCCGATAGCGGTGTGTCAGCCAATGTATTGGGTTCTGATACTCCGCAATCGGGGGCAAGCCCCCTCCCACATTTTGATCTCCAAAAGGCTGGAGATTGGCGGTAAACCGGCATCGCGACTAGCTTAAACGCTGGTGGCAGTTAATGACTGCCGTGCGGGGCCCATTTACTGACTGGACGGAATCGACCATGAGTATTGTTCAACGCGTCGTGCTGTTGATGAAAGTGCTGGTGCTGTTGTCGTTGGGGATGTCGACGGCCTGGGCGCATAACCCGGTGCATGGCTCAGCCATGGTGACGAGTAGCCAGAGCTCGGACTTGCAGTTGGCCAAGTCCGAAGCGGAACCCGGCGATAAAGGCCAAGGTGGCACTGAGGGGGATGATGACTCGACCACCGAAGAGCCCGACAGCGACGACTCAGACGAAGGCGATAGCCAGACGTAGGCTCGCCAAGAGAAAGCGTTTCAAACAATCAATGCCTTGGAGGGGACCTCCAAGGCATTTTTATTGGCCGCCCTTTTCTTCAGAACGAAGTGGTCACCGACGCGAAGTAAGCCCGGCCCGGTTCGTTATAGGTCTGGGCACCGGCATCCTCGGCATTGCCTTTGCGCGACAGGCGCTTGTCCAGCAGGTTGTTGATGCCCACGCGTACGCTCAGGTTTTTATTGAATTCGTAGCCACTGCTCAGGCCCATCAACCCGTACGGGTCGACATCCTGCTGGGCGCTGCGGTCATAGCTGTTGGCGCTACGTGAGTTGAGCGTCGGCGCCTCCTGCTTACCGTAATAGGTGCCGCTGACCTGGAAGGACAGCTTGTCGGTGGCTTGCCAGTCCAGCGTGGTGTTGACGGTGTACTTGGGGATGATGCTCAAGGGCTCGCCGGTGTCCTTGTCCTTGGAGTCGATCATGTAGGTCAGGTTGGTATTCAAGTCCAGGTCATCGCGCAGGCTGACGAACAGGTTGCCTTCAACGCCTTGCACCAAGGCTGGGCCGCTGTTTTCCCACTCCAGAACACGTCGGCCGTTGCCCAGGCGGAAAGCCGCCTCGTTACTGGCGTTGATCTTGTTCTTGTAGTCATTACGAAAGTACGTCGCACTGGTGCGCCAGTTGCCTTTGTCGAAAGCCAAGCCAATCTCCTTGTTGACGCTGATTTCCGGCTTCAGATCGCGGTTGCCCACCAGGTAGCAACCGCCCATGTTGGCTTCGCTGGCGTTGCAGCCATTGCCACGGCTGTAGAGCAAATAGTTCGGGTTGGACTGGTACAGGTTAGGGGTCTTGTAGGCGCGGGCAATGCCGCCCTTGATGCTCAGTTCGTCGGTCAACTGGTGCGAAGCGTTGAAGCTGGGGCTCCAGTTGCCGCCGTATTCCTCATGGTCGTCGAAGCGCAAGCCAGGCGTGATCACGGTCTTGCTGCCCAGCTCGATGTTGTCCTCGGCAAACAAGGCGTAGCTTGAGGCGGTGGTCTTGGTGCTGTTGCGGCTGACGCCCGGGATGGCGGGGACGCCGCCGGTGCCCGGGTCATAGCTTTGCGGGCGCAACGAGCCTGGGTCGTTCATCGACTCGTAGAGGTATTCGCTGCCCAGGGTCAACACCTGTTCGGCGCCGAAACTCAGGGGCAGGTTGACCTCGGCCGTGGCCCGCGTGTTGCGCAAGCGGGACTCGAAACGGCCTGCACTGGCGGAGGGCGCGCCTTCGCCGGAACCGGCCAGGCCTTCGTTGAGGCGTTCGTTGCGGGTCAGGTCGTGGGTCAGCGAGGCCAGGGTCGAACCCCAGTCGAATTCGCCGCGATGGGTGGCAGAAAAGCTGCTGCGTTGAATCACACTGGTTTCCTTGCCCACCAGGCTTTCCACGAACGTGCCACCGCCGTTGAGCATGGTATCGCCGGCGAAAATATTGCCCTGGCGGCTGTAGCTGGCTTCCAGGTCGAGGGTTTGCTCGGGGGTGAACTGCCAGCTCAGCAAGCCATTCACGTCTTTGTTGCGCACACCTTCGCGGCCGGCTACCAACGAGTCCGGCGTCGATTGCGCTGCACGGTTGATGTCGGCGTCATCGGCGTCGGTCTTGTTCAGGCCGCCATAGACGCGGAACGCCAGGGTGTCAGTCAATGGGCCGCTGAGGTTGAAGTTGGTGCGCTTGCTCGCGCCTTCGGCATCGTTTTCGGGGAAGGCGGTGTAGGCGGTCAGCGAGCCGTGCAGTTGGTCGGTGGGGCGTTTGGTGATGATGTTGATGACACCGCCCATGGCACCGGAGCCATAACGGGCGGCGGCCGGGCCGCGCAGGATTTCAATGCGTTCGACTTCTTCGGCCGGTACCCAGTTGGTTTCGCCACGGGTATCACGGTCACCGCTCCAGCCGTAACGCACCGCGTTGCGCGAGGTGGATGGCTTGCCATCGATCAGAATCAGGGTGTTTTCCGGGCCCATGCCGCGCAGGTCGATCTGGCGGTTATTGCCACGACTGCCGCTGGAACTGTTGCCGGTCAGGTTCACACCCGGCTCGCGGCGGATGATCTCCGACAGGTCGTTGGTGGGCGGGCGTTTCTTGATGTCTTCGGCGGTGATGATCGACACGCCGGGCGCTTGCTTGAGTTCTTCGGCGGCGGTGCCCAGTACACGTGTCTCGCCCAGCACCAGGGCTTGGGGCGTGCCATCCACAGGCAGGTCTGTCGCTTGGATCGGCACTTTGTCGCGCTCTTTTTCCACACCCTGCGCCAGTAGCGCGGGGGACGAAAGGGTAGCGATAAACGCCAGCGAGAGATGGCTGAGCCTGAATTGAGACGACATGTCCACAAAGTCCTTTAGGAGGGGCGATTGAACGAGAGGCGTCTGAATTTTTTCGTGTATCCAGCGCTCTCCGTGCGCCGTAATGGTATTGATTCTCAAACAGAAGTAAATTGCATTTACAATCTATACACTTTTCAAAACGGTCTGGCTCAATGTTTTCAGGGCTTTTGGCATAGATTCAAACGGTATGTTTTTTGTTACAACCGCGCAAAAAAAGCCCCTCCGGCCAGACTGATGCGCAATCTGGCGGGAAGGGCGATGGAGCTCATTTAAACCGCTGCGCCTGTAGGAGCGAGCAAGCTCGCTCCTACAGGGGAGGTTGTGTTGCTTCAGGCCACGAATTGCTCCGCGTAGTGGCATGCCACCTGCCGGTTATCCAACGGACGCAACAGCGGCTCCTCACTGCTGCAACGCGCCGTCGCATATGGGCAGCGCTTGTGGAACGCGCAGCCAGGCGGCGGGTTCAGTGGGTTGGGCAGTTCGCCGACGATCTTGATCTTCGGCTTGCTTGGGTCGGGGTGGATGGTCGGGGTGGCCGACAGCAGCGCCTGGGTGTAAGGGTGCAGCGGGCGTGCGTAGATGTCTTCCTTGGGGCCCACTTCAACCGGGCGGCCGAGGTACATCACCATCACATCATCGGCAACGTGCTGCACCACCGCCAGGTTGTGGGAGATGAACACGTAGGCGGTGTTGAATTCCTGCTGCAAATCCATGAACAGGTTAAGCACCTGGGCCTGGATCGACACGTCCAACGCCGAGGTCGGTTCATCGGCCACCAGCACTTTGGGCTGCAGCATCATCGCCCGGGCCAACGCGATGCGCTGGCGCTGGCCGCCGGAGAACATGTGCGGGTAGCGCTGATAATGCTCAGGGCGCAGGCCCACTTGCTTCATCATCGCCTGCACTTTCTCGCGGCGCTCAGCGGCCGACAGGTTGGTGTTGATCAGCAACGGCTCCGCCAGTTGATCACCGACTTTCTGGCGTGGGTTCAACGAGGCATAGGGGCTCTGGAACACCATCTGCACGTCTTTGCGCAATTGCTTGCGCTGGGCCTTGTCGGCGCCGGCCACTTCTTGCCCGGCAATTTTCAACGAGCCCGACGAGGGCTCTTCAATCAGCGTGAGGGCACGGGCCAGGGTGGATTTGCCACAGCCCGACTCGCCCACCACGGCGAGGGTCTTGCCGGCTTCCAGCTCAAAAGACACGCCATTAAGGGCACGCACGGTGGCGTGACCCTTGAACAGGCCACGGGACACTTCGTAGTGACGGGTGAGGTCGCGGGCGGTAAGTACGACGGCCATTACGCCACCTCCTGGTTCAGCGGGTAGAAGCAGCGGGCAAGGCTGTTGCTTTTCGGGTCAAGGCCCGGCCGCTGGGCGCGGCAGGCGTCCTGCACATACGGGCAGCGCGGCGACAGCAGGCAACCCTGCGGACGGTCATAGCGGCCGGGTACGATGCCCGGCAGCGTGGCCAGGCGCGTAGCACCGAGGCTGTGCTCGGGAATCGCCTTGAGCAGCGCTTCACTGTACGGGTGTGCCGGAATGTCGAACAGCTGCGGCACCTGGCCGACTTCCACGGCTTGGCCGGCGTACATTACGCACACGCGCTGGGCGGTTTCAGCCACGACCGCGAGGTCGTGAGTGATCAGCACCAGGCCCATGTTCTGCTCTTTTTGCAGGGCCAGCAGCAGTTCCATGATCTGCGCCTGGATGGTCACGTCCAGCGCGGTGGTCGGTTCATCGGCGATCAGCAGTTTGGGCTCGCCGGCAATCGCCATGGCAATTGCCACGCGCTGGCTCATACCGCCGGACAGTTGATGCGGGTAGGCATCCATACGGCTGGCAGCGCCTGGGATCTCGACCTTTTCCAGCAGCTCGATGGCGCGTTTGCGCGCTTGTTTGCCGGACATTTTCAGATGCAGGCGCAGCACTTCTTCGATCTGGAAACCCACGGTGTAGCTGGGGTTCAACGCGGTCATCGGGTCCTGGAATACCATCGCCAGGTCTTTGCCGACAATCTGGCGGCGCTGGCGGTTGCTCAACTTGAGCATGTCCTTGCCGTCGAAGTTCAGCGCATCGGCGGTGACGATGCCGGGATGCTCGATCAGGCCCATCAGCGCCATCATGGTCACGGATTTACCCGAACCCGACTCGCCAACGATCGCCAGGACTTCGCCTTTGTCGACGGACAGGTCGAGGCCATCGACCACCGGCACGGCGGTCTTGTCGCCGAAGCGCACGTTGAGATTCTTGATTTCTAACAGTGACATGGGAATCTCCTCAGGCGGCGTTCTTGAGTTTCGGGTCCAGCGCATCGCGCAGGCCGTCACCCATCAAGTTGATTGCCAGCACGCTGAGCAAAATGGTCAAGCCAGGCAGGCTCACGACCCACCAGGCGCGTTCGATGTAGTCACGGGCCGAAGCCAGCATGGTGCCCCACTCAGGGGTTGGCGGTTGTACGCCAAGGCCGAGGAAGCCCAGGGCCGCGGCATCGAGAATCGCCGAGGAAAAGCTCAAGGTCGCCTGTACGATCAGCGGTGCCATGCAGTTAGGCAGCACGGTGATGAACATCAGGCGTGGCAGGCCGGCGCCAGCGAGGCGGGCGGCAGTTACGTAGTCGCGGTTCAGTTCGCCCATTACTGCGGCGCGGGTCAGACGCACGTAGGACGGCAGCGACACGATGGCGATGGCGATCACGGTGTTGATCAGGCCAGGGCCGAGGATGGCGACAATCGCCACGGCCAGCAGCAGCGACGGCAGGGCCAGCATGATGTCCATCAGGCGCATGATGGTCGGGCCCAGCAAGCGCGGGAAGAACCCGGCGAACAGGCCCAGCAGGATGCCCGGGATCAGCGACATCACCACCGACGACAAGCCGATCAGCAACGACAGGCGCGAGCCCTGGATCAGGCGCGAGAGCAAGTCACGGCCCAGTTCGTCGGTGCCCAGCAGGAACTGCATCTGCCCGCCTTCCAGCCACGCCGGCGGCGTCAGCAGGAAGTCGCGGTATTGCTCGCTGGGGTTATGCGGGGCAACCCACGGGGCGAAGATCGCGCAGAACACGATCAGCAACATGAACAGCAGGCCGGCAACCGCGCCTTTGTTCTTGGAGAAGGCTTGCCAGAATTCTTTGTACGGGGACGGGTACAGCAGGCTCTGATCGACTGCTGACACTTGAGTAGGTGTGGTCATGGTCATGATCTCAGCGCTGGTGACGGATGCGTGGGTTGGCGAAGCCGTAGAGGATATCCACCACGAAGTTCACCAGGATCACCAGGCAGGCGATCAGCAGAATGCCGTTTTGCACCACCGGGTAGTCCCGCGCGCCAATGGCTTCGATCAGCCATTTGCCGATGCCGGGCCACGAGAAGATGGTTTCGGTCAGTACCGCACCGGCCAGCAGTGTGCCGACTTGCAGGCCGACCACGGTGAGTACCGGGATCAGCGCGTTGCGCAGGCCGTGCACGAACACCACGCGAGCCGGCGACAGGCCCTTGGCCTTGGCGGTGCGGATGTAGTCCTCACGCAGCACTTCGAGCATCGACGAACGGGTCATGCGCGCGATCACCGCCAGCGGGATGGTGCCGAGCACGATGGCCGGCAGGATCAAGTGGTGCAACGCATCCCAGAACGCGTCCGGCTCGTCAGCCAGCAAGGTGTCGATCAGCATGAAACCGGTGCGTGGCTCGATGTCATAGAGCAGGTCGATACGCCCCGAAACCGGGGTCCAGCCCAGGCTCACCGAGAAGAACATGATCAGGATCAGGCCCCACCAGAAGATCGGCATCGAGTACCCCGCCAGGGAGATGCCCATCACCCCATGGTCGAACAGGGATCCTCGCTTGAGTGCCGCGATCACCCCGGCCAACAGGCCCAGGATACCGGCGAACAACAGCGCGGCCATGGACAGTTCCAGGGTCGCGGGGAAGAGGGCGGTGAACTCGGTCCACACGCTGGTGCGCGTGCGCAGCGATTCGCCAAGGTCGCCCTGGGCGAGCTTGCCGACATAGTCCAGGTATTGCGCATACAGCGGCTTGTTAAGGCCAAGGCGCTCCATTGCCTGTGCGTGCATTTCGGGGTCAACCCGTCGCTCGCCCATCATGACTTCTACGGGGTCGCCTGGAATCATGCGAATCAACGCAAAGGTCAGCAACGTGATGCCGAAGAACGTGGGGATCAATAACCCCAGTCGGCGGGCAATAAAACTAAACATCTTGGTGTGTACCTCAATCAGCCGGTTAGGCAGGTTCGGCACCGTCAGTGTCGACGATGCCGAGCGTTTTTCTTATTTACTTCACCTGGGTGGTGGCGAAGTTATTTGTACCCAGAGGGCTTTGGGTGAAGCCTTCTACGTTCTTGCGCATGGCGGTGAACAGTTTCGGGTAAGCCATGGGAAGCCATGGTTGGTCTTTTTCGAAGACATCCTGTGCTTGTTCATAGAGCGCGGCCCGTTCGGCCGGTTCCGCGATTGCACGGGCTTTGTCGATCAAGTCCTGAAACTCTTTGTTACACCAGCGGGCGTAGTTTTCGCCGTTTTTGGCTGCATCGCAACTCAGGTTCGGGGTGAGGAAGTTATCCGGGTCGCCGTTATCACCGACCCAGCCTGCCGAAACCATGTCGTGCTCGCCGTTTTTAGCGCGCTTGAGCATTTCGCCCCATTCCATGACTTTGATATTGACCTTCAGGCCAACCTGCGCCAGATCCGCCTGCATACGCTGGGCGCCGAGCATCGGGTTGGGGTTGGTCGGACCGCCGCCGTTACGGGTGAACAGCGTGAACTCGGTACCTTCCGGCACGCCGGCTTCCTTGAGCAGGGCGCGGGCCTTGTCAAGGTCACGGGGTGGGTTCTTCAGCTTTTCGCTGAAACCCAGCAAGGTCGGCGGATACGGGCCGGTGCCCACGACTGCATTGCCTTTGCCGAACAGCGCTTCGGTATAACCGGCCTTGTCGAACGCGATGTTGATCGCGTGACGTACCCGGGCATCGCTCATGTATTTGCGAGTGGTGTTCAATGCGGTGTAGCTGGTGGTCATCGCCGCCAGTTCATCGACCTTCAGGTTCGGGTCTTTCTTGATGCTTGGAATGTCATCCGGCTTGGGGAACAACGCGATCTGACATTCGTTGGCCTTGAGCTTCTGCAGCCGCACGTTGTTATCGGTGGTGATCGCCAGAATCAGCGGGTCGACCGCCGGCTTGCCGCGGAAGTAGTCCGGGTTGGCCTTGAAGCGCGCCTGGGCGTCTTTCTGATAACGGGTGAAGATGAACGGGCCAGTGCCGATGGGCTTGGCATTGAGATCTTCGGTCTTGCCGGCCTTGAGCAACTGGTCGGCGTATTCCTTCGAGTGGATTGAAGAGAATGCCATGCCCAGATCGGCCAGGAACGGAGCTTCAGGACGGGTCAGGGTAAAGACGACGGTGTGATCATCGGTCTTCTCTACGCTCTTGAGCAGTTCCTTGAAGCCCATGCTTTCGAAGTACGGGTAGCCCACGAGGGACTTGTTATGCCAAGGATGATTCGGGTCCAGCTGGCGCTGGAAGCTCCAAAGCACATCATCGGCGTTCAAGTTGCGCGTGGGTTTGAAATAGTCGGTGGTGTGGAACTTGATGTCGTCACGCAGGTGGAAGGTGTAGGTCAGGCCATCGGCGCTGATTTCCGGCAGGTCTTTGGCCAGGGCGGGCACCACTTCTGTGGTGCCGGGCTTGAAGTCCACCAGGCGGTTGAACATGGTTTCAGCGGCGGCATCGGCGGTCACGGCAGTGGTGTACAGGACCGGGTCGAAACCTTCCGGGCTGGCTTCGGTGCAGACCACCAGCGGTTTGGCCGAAACGCCGATCGCCACGCTCAACAGCGCGGCAGCCATGGCGGCTTGTAGCGGGAGCATTTTCATTCAGAGCCCTCTGCAATCGATGGAGCCAGAAAAGCGTAGGCGGCGGGCTCGTCCTGAGCTCGCCGCCTGCCTGGCACTAATTAAAGGATGTTGAACGGGATGGTGGTAACCAGACGGAACTCTTTGATGCTGCCGTCGGACTGGAACTCGCTGCCACGGTGCTCAACATAGGTTGCGCGCACGGTGGTGGCTTTGAGTGGGCCGCTCTGCAGCGCGTAAGAGGCGCCTACACCGTATTCCTGGTGCTTCTCGCCGTCCTGGGACTGGATGCCGTCGTAGGCAAACTTGGCCCGGCCGTTGTTGCCGGTGTAGTGGGTGCCGTCGATGCCCCAGCCGCGTGCCGAGTAGGCGTTGAACTTCAGGCCAGGTACGCCGTATTCAGCCATATTGATGGCATAGGCGATCTGGAAGGATTTCTCGTTCGGGCCGTTGAAGTCAGACGTCAGGGAGTTGGCCAGGTAGATACCGTTGGTTTCGTGCAGGTAGTCGAAGTACTCGTTACCGTTCACTTGTTGGTAGCCGAAGGTCAGGCTGTGTGCCTGGTGAGTCAGGCCCAGGGAGAGGGAGAAGGTATCGTTGTCGATTTCCCCCATCTCTTTTTTGCCTTCATCGACAGTCTTGTAGTAGTTGAAGCCGGTGGTCAGGCCCAACTGCTGCGCGTCGCCCAGCTCGTGGGTGGCGCCGAAGTAGTACTGGTTCCAGAAGTCCTTCACGTTAGCGGCGAAGAAGCTGGTCTTCAGGCTTTTCAGCGGCTGGTAGTTCACACCCAGGGTCGACACTTTGTCGGTTTCTGCGCCATTACCGTATTCGCTACGGAATTTCGACAGGCTCTGCTCGCTACGTGGCGAAACGCGGTCGAACACGCCGCCCTGGAACGACAGGTTGCTGAACTCTTCGCTGTTGAAGCTCACACCCTGGAAGCTGGAAGGCAGGGCACGGTTGCCGATGGTGTCGACGATGCCGCTGCTGAAGTTCTGGCGACCGGCGGTCAGTGTGGTGTTGGACACACGGAATTGCACGTTGGCCAGGCCCAGTTTGCTCCACTGGTCGACGGCGTCGCCGTTGGAGTCGGCCAGGGTACGGTTGGAGCCGCCTTTGATATCACGCTTGCTGCGGTCCAGCACCAGGGCGTTGTACACCGCCACTTCAGTCTTGACCCCAACGGTGCCCTGGGTGAAACCCGAGCTGGCGTTGAGGATGGTGCCTTGCACCCAGTTGGTACGGTTGCGATCGGTCAGGGTCTGGCCGTGTTTCTGGTACGAGAAGGTGCCCCCACGGTATTTGCTTTCATGGGAGTACCAGTTACGCGTGGTGCCGCCCAGGCTGAAATCTTCGATAAAGCCTTTGGCCTCGCTTTGGGCGCTGGTGCCGGCCAGGGTGGTAGGAACGAAGTCCTGGCTTTGCGTTTCAGCGTAGGCGGTGGCCGTGATGCTGCTGATGGCCAAGGCCAGAAGCGCTTTGCTGCTCAGTTTCATGGGTGAAGCTCCTTTGGTTCTCTTTTTTAATGCCGGTCTTTTTGGGTGATCCGGCTATTGGGTGTGGAACTCGTTCAAGCTATTGCAAACGTTTGGCGTAGGAAATTTCCCAACAAAAGCCTGCACGTTTGCCGGGGAGCCGATTTCGCTCCCCGCCATCCGGTTATTGTCTTATGGGTTGATGCTGACGCCCGAGAACACGTTGCGGCCGAAGGGGCTTACCTTGAAGCCTTCGACTTTGGCGCTTAACGGCTGGTTGACCGTCGAGTGGGCGATAGGCGTGATCGGCACCTGCTGCTTGAGCAGTTGCTGCGCCTGTTTGTACAGAACAGTCCTTTGTTCGCGGTCGGTCACGACCTTGGCTTGCTTGATCAGCTTGTCGTACGCCGGGTCGCACCACATGGAGTAGTTGTTCCCGCCGATGGCGTCGCAGCTGTAGAGGGTGCCGAGCCAGTTGTCCGGGTCACCATTGTCGCCGGTCCAGCCGATCAGGCTGACATCGTGCTCACCGTTCTTGGTGCGTTTGATGTACTCGCCCCACTCATAGCTGACGATCTTGACCTTGAGGCCGATCTTGGCCCAGTCGTTCTGCAGCATCTCGGCCATCAGCTTGGCGTTGGGGTTGTACGGGCGCTGTACCGGCATGGCCCACAAGGTGATCTCGGTGCCTTCCTTGACGCCGGCGGCCTTGAGCAACTCCTTGGCTTTTTCCGGGTTGTAGGCGGCATCCTTGATGCTGTCGTCGTAAGACCACTGCGTCGGCGGCATGGCGTTGACCGCCAGTTGCCCGGCGCCCTGGTACACAGCATTGAGGATGCTCTGCTTGTTCACCGCCATGTCCAGCGCCTGGCGTACTTCCAACTGATCGAACGGCTTGTGGCGCACGTTGTAGGAGATGTAGCCGAGGTTAAAGCCCGGCTTGGTCAGCAGTTGCAGGTTCGGGTCGGCCTTGAGGGCTTCGACATCGGCGGGGCGTGGATGCAGGGTGACCTGGCATTCGCCGGCCTTAAGTTTTTGCACGCGCACCGACGCGTCGGTGTTGATGGCGAAGATCAACTGGTCCAGCTTGACGCGGCTCGGGTCCCAGTACTGTTTGTTGCCCACGTAGCGAATCTGCGAGTCTTTCTGGTAACGCTGGAACACGAACGGGCCGGTGCCGATCGGCTTCTGGTTGATGTCGCTGGGCCGGCCTTGCTTGAGCAGCTGCTCGGCGTATTCGGCCGAAAGGATTGCGGCAAAGCTCATGGCGATGTTCTGCACGAACGCGGCGTCGACCGTGTTCAGGGTCATCACCACGGTGTAGGGGCCTGTTTTCTCGACCTTGGCGATGTTCTTGTTCAGGCTCATCCCGTTGAAGTACGGAAACTCGGTGGGGTAGGCCTTACGGAACGGGTGCTCGGGGTCAAGCATGCGGTTGAAGGTGAACAGCACGTCGT
The DNA here is from genome assembly GCF_021606625.1 of Pseudomonas sp. PA-4-8C. Taxonomy (NCBI): domain Bacteria; kingdom Pseudomonadati; phylum Pseudomonadota; class Gammaproteobacteria; order Pseudomonadales; family Pseudomonadaceae; genus Pseudomonas; species Pseudomonas sp. PA-4-8C. The sequence continues at coordinate 22,799 of NZ_WKCD01000001.1, read as the reverse complement.
CGGCGTTGAAGTCCCGCGTCGGCTTGAATTCCTTGTTGCTGTGGAACTTCACCCCTTCACGCAGGTGGAAGGTGTAGGTCAGGCCATCTGGGGAAATATCCCACTTGGTTGCCAGCCCAGGGACGACGTCGGTGGCGCCTTTTTCGAACTCCACCAAACGGTTATACAAAGGCTCCGCCGCATCGTTGTCGGTGGCGGTGGTGTATTGCGCAGTGTCAAACCCTGCCGGGCTGCCTTCGGAGCAGAACACCAGGCTCTTCTTCTCGGCGGCTTGGCCCATCGTGGCCACGGCCAGCAGGCTGGTGGCAAACAGAGCGGATACAACGGTGGTATGGCGCATGACGTTCCCCGTCCTTGTTTGTAGTTATCAACAGCGAGCCTTCCTGCTGGCGTGCAGCCAGGCAGACCTCACTGATCCCACACACAGCAAGTGCCCTTCCCCAGAATGATGCCTCTGCTGTCCTACGACCTTATGGGGCGTTGACCTTGCAGTAAATGCGTCAATTCTGACTGACCTTGTAGGCAACGGAGGCACGGGTCGCAGTTCATTGCTGTAAGACGGCAACGCTTGCAAACGTAGTCTGTTTCCTAAGGTCCAGGCGGATGGAATAACGGCGACGTTATGAAACGTCGCCGTTATTGATCCTTACTTGCCGCTGACGCTAACGCCGTAGAAGGAATTCAAGCCAAACGGGCTGATCTTGAAGTCTTGTACGGTATTACGCATGGGTTGATACACCGTCGAGTGCGCGATAGGTGTCATCGGGACTGCATCTTTGAGGATATGTTGCGCCTGCTTATACAGCTCGGTGCGTTTGGCGACATCCGATGTGGCCTTGGCTTCTTTCACGATGCCGTCGAATTTCTTGTCGCACCACTTGGAGAAGTTGTTGCCCGACAGCGAGTCGCAGCCGAACAGCACGTTCAGCCAGTTGTCCGGGTCACCATTGTCGCCGCTCCAGCCAATGATCATGGCCTGGTTCTCGCCGCCCTTGGAGCGCTTGATGTACTCGCCCCACTCGTAGCTGACGATGTTGACCTTCAGGCCGATCTGTTTCCAGTCGTTCTGCAGCATCTCGGCCATCAACTTGGCGTTGGGGTTGTAGGGGCGCTGAACCGGCATGGCCCACAGGGTGATCTCGGTACCTTCCTTGACGCCAGCGGCCTTGAGCAGCTCTTTGGCTTTGGCAGGATCGTACTTGGCATCCTTGATGGTGGTGTCATAGGACCACTGGGTCGGCGGCATGGCGTTGACTGCCAACTGGCCGGCACCTTGGTACACGGAGTCGATGATCTGCTGCTTGTTCACCGACATGTCCAGGGCTTCACGGACGCGCAGGTCGGCCAGCGGGTTCGCGGCGGTCTGGCCCTTGAGTACTGGCATGACGTTATAGGCGATGTAGCCCAGGTTGAAACCGGCCTGGTGCGGCAGTTTCAGGTCCTTGTCCTCACCCAGCGCCTTGAGGTCAGCCGGACGTGGGAACAGGGTGATCTGGCATTCGTTTTTCTTGAGCTTCTGGATACGCACCGACGGGTCAGTGGTGATAGCGAAGATCAGGTTGTCGATCTTCACGTCTTCAGGTTTCCAGTAGTCCTTGTTGCCGGTGTAGCGAATGTTCGAATCTTTCTGGTAGCTCTTGAACACGAACGGGCCAGTGCCGATCGGCTTCTGGTTGATGTCGGCAGGCTTGCCTTCCTTCAACAGCTGCGCAGCGTATTCGGCGGACTGGATCGAGGCGAAGCTCATGGCCAGGTTCTGGATGAACGCGGCGTCCACGGTGCCAAGGGTGAACTTGACGGTGTGGTCATCGACTTTTTCGATGTTCTTGATGTTGGTGTCCATCCCCATGTCCGTGAAGTACGGGAACTCGGTGGGGTAGGCCTTACGGAATGGATCGTCTTTATTGATCATCCGGTTGAAGGTGAACAGTACGTCGTCGGCCGAGAATTCACGAGTCGGCTTGAAGTACGGGGTAGTGTGGAACTTGACGCCTTCGCGAAGGTGGAAGGTATACGTCAGGCCATCCGGGGACACGTCCCAGCTGGTGGCCAGGCCAGGAACGACGGCGGTGCCGCCACGTTCGAACTGGCTCAGGCGGTTGAACATGGTTTCGGCCGAGGCATCGAAGTCTGTTCCGGTGGTGTACTGGCCTGGGTCGAAACCGGCCGGGCTCCCTTCGGAGCAGAACACCAGGTTAGTTGCCGCAAGGGCTACGGGGGCTGCGGCCATAAGGCCAGCGCTCACTAATAACGGAAGGACTGCGTGTTTAAGCATGTTGGCCTCATGATTTGTTGTCATTTTTGGTGGTGAGGGCGACCTCGTGAGTCGGCCTGCGGATACTTATGCAGGCGCCATACCCAATGCAAGATGCAGAGCGGTTGCAAAGGGAAAACTGTGGTACGAACGTACAGGAATGTCGCAATTATGAAAGTTCTGACACAAAAGTGCCTATTTGGAGGGTTTTTTCGGTGCAAATGGCGCACCAAAAAAGCCCAGCCGAGGCGTCTAGCGCACTCGGTTGGGGCGCTGTTGTTACTTATCTAGACCCACACCGTAGAACGGCGTGAGCCCGAACGGGCTGATCTTGAAGTCACGCACTTGCTTGCGCATTGGCTGGAAAACCGTCGAGTTCGCAATAGGCGTTATAGGTACTTGTTCCTTAAGGATTTTCTGTGCCTGTTGATACCACTTGATGCGCTGCTCGCGGTCGCTGCTGACCTTGGCTTGCTGTACCAGCTTGTCGTAGGCCGGGTTACACCATTTGGCGTAGTTGCTGCCCTTGACCGCAGCACAACTGTAGAGCACGCCCAGCCAGTTATCCGGGTCGCCGTTGTCGCCGGTCCAGCCGTAAATCATTGCGTCGTGTTCGCCATTTTTCGCGCGCTTGATGTATTCGCCCCACTCATAGCTGACGATGTTGGCCTTGATGCCGACCTTGGCCCAATCCTGTTGAATCATTTGTGCGGACATTCGCGCATTCGGGTTCGAGGCGCGTTGTACGGTCATGGCCCACAGATTGATGGTGGTACCTGGTGCAACCCCTGCTTCTTTTAGTAGCAACCGCGCCTTGGTCGGGTCGTAGGGTGCATCCTGGATTTTAGGGTCATAAGACCACTGGGCGGGAGGCAGTGCGTTCTGCGCCAATTGTCCGGCGCCCTGGTAAACGGCCTTGATGATGGCGGGCTTGTCGATGGCCATGTCCAGGGCTTGGCGCACCTTGAGCTGATCCAGCGGCGGATGAGTCACGTTGTAGGCAAGGAAGCCCAGGTTGAAGCCCGCTTGTTGCTGCACGCGCAGGTTGGGGTCTTGCTTCATTGCCTCGATGTCAGCGGGGCGCGGGTAACCGCTGACCTGGCATTCGCCGGCCTTGAGTTTCTGCAGGCGCGCTGCGGCGTCCGGGGTGATGGCGAACACCAGGTTGTCGAGCTTCACGTCCTCGGGTTTCCAATACTGCTTATTGGCCGCATAACGGATCTGCGCGTCTTTCTGGTAGCGCTTGAACACAAACGGCCCGGTGCCCACCGGTTGCTGGTTGATCTGCTCGGCCTTGCCTTCTTTCAACAGTTGGGCGGCGTATTGCGCCGATTGCACCGAGGCGAAACTCATGGCCAGGTTCTGTACGAACGAAGCATCGACGTTGTTCAAGTTGAAACGCACAGTGTGTTCGTCGAGTTTTTCAAGGCCTTTGATCGTAGTGTTCAAGCCCATGTCGGTGAAGTAGGGCGATTCGGAGGGGTAGGCCTTGCGAAACGGGCTCTCGGCGTCCAGCAGACGATTAAAAGTGAACAGCACGTCATCGGCGTTGAAGTCGCGGGTCGGGGTGAAGAAGTCGGTGGTGTGGAACTTGACGCCTTCACGCAGGTGAAAGGTATACGTCAGACCATCCTTCGACACGTCCCAACTGGTGGCCAGGCCTGGTTCGACCTCGGTGCCACCGCGCTTGAACTGGGTCAGGCGGTTGAACACGGTTTCGGCGGATGCGTCAAAATCGGTGCCACTGGTGTACTGGCTGGGGTCGAAGCCGGCGGGGCTGGCTTCGGAGCAGTAGACCAGGGTGGTAGCGGCGTGAGCCATCGGTATAAAAGCAAGAAGGCTTGCGGCGAGGAGCACTGGCTTAATGGCGATTCTTTCCATGGAGACCCCTGAAGTGGCAGGCGTAAAAGCTGCCCAAACGAAAAGGCGGTAACCGAGGTTACCGCCGTTCAGCTGGCTTAGGTAGGGGATACGCCTATACGAGGGGATACTTCTATCCGGATGGGGGCCGATTTATCGATTATAACGGGCGGGCCGTCTATTTCATTACTTGCACGGAGGTTGAAAGTTCGAGTGGCTGTTATGTTCACGTCTTTGGCGAGGGTGGACTCACCTCTAACCTCAGATTTCAGGCGCCATTGGGTGGTGATTGTAACCTCGGTCTCATTTTTTAAAGGGTTATAGTCGATGACGTACTGCCTGTCGCCAACACTGCTGATATAACCGTCTTTCACTCGGGGAGGCTGCAATTCAAACCACGCAGGAGCGGAAGAGCCTTGATGAGCAACCTCTGAAATTGCCGCTCGCATGTCAGGATCGGGCACGGTGCGCTCAAATGCATTGATCCCATCCCCTATAAGACCATTACGGATCTGTTGTTCTAAGTCATCTGGGATAGTCATTCCCGCTATCTGCTGGGGTATGTCGATTTCAACGTTCTCCAGGTCAGCGCTTCTTATTGTGTAAGGGTCTCGGTTGATGTCTTTGATAAATTGTGGAGAATAATTGCTGGTACCATACTCGGATGGCGAAGCTGTTTCCGATTCGGATACCGTGAAGTCCCCGCTGTCCGTTGTCCAGGAAAAGACAGGGCGGTTTTCTAAAACACCGTTCTCTTCCTTGAAACTGACGCCATATTTATAGTTCGCTTGCTCTTCAACATTGAAATACTTGTCGAGTATGTCAGCGCCTTTCATTTTGGTACCGTCTAACTCAATAAAATTATCCGATACCTGTGCAGGCGTTTTTAGATCGTTACTTGGTGTTGGGAACTCAGAGCGTTGCCATGGCCACTTCACCCCGCCATTGCCCGGCGCCCTGGCCCATTCTCCATCACGCCCAGGTGTGATGACCATCAGCCCTGCGCCGTTATCGGGATTAATGATTTTGGCGAACACGTCGCCGGTTCGATAGCGGCCTGATATTTCAAATACTTTGCTCGCCCCCGTCTCGTCGGTAAAGCGCACGAACTGGCGCAGTGCCCCCTGGCTGTCGGTTATTCGATAGACACCCAACGCATCGCGGGGCGCGCTCTTTATCAACTGCTCACCCTCAGACACGGCATAGGGAGCCATCGGCAAGAGTGTTTGGGATTTTGGCAGGGGAGCCCCAGCTTCGTTAACCGTGGGGGTGCCGCTGGATGGGCCTGGTGTTGGCTCTTCGAGTTCATTGATTTGCGGTTGGGCGAGCGGGTCCACAACCGGTAGCTCTTTCTCGGGCGGCAATGCAAAAGGATCTTCCGGAACTTCGCTTGCCCCCGCTGAGAACAACGTGTTCAGCAAACCATCGAGTGCCTTGGAAGCTCCGTTGTCGCGTTCCGCCTCGGTGTCCCCGGACGTTGTTTGTTCCAAGCCCAACCCCAACTCGGTCAGCCCGGCAAGTGCCGCTGCGCCGGCAACCGGTGCAGCGATAGGCGCAAGCTTGGCCAATAGCCCGGCGGCTACGGTAATGTCGTTCAACCATGTATCTCGGGTTACTTCGCTGTTGGATTTGACGACGACGTCGGTGTCACTCGTCATGCGCTGTTTGGCGGCGGTTGTCAGGGTGGAAAACACATCCCCCTCGATTTTCGAGTGACTACTGGTGTTCACCGGGTTTTTCAGCTCACCGGCGGCCATTTTCTTGAAGAGGGCGTCCAGGCCATCTTGCTTGTCGCCAATACCCGTAAAGCTCGCGCCCGGTACAAACCCGATTGCCAGTTGTATGAGAAGGTCAGGCTTACGGTTCTGACGATCAGCCAATGAAAAGTGCGCGAGCAGCGACTGGCTTTTTTTCGGGTCCTTCGTCTGGTCAATTACCCATTGATTGAGCTTGTCCAAGGAGTCGAAGCGCAGAAATGCCGGTTTGGCTCCAGGTATGTAAAGCACTTGCCGGCCAGTGTCGTCGCTACTGAATCGAAGAATGTCACTGGATGTGAAACCGTGGATATCAAGGGCATGCACTTGGGGAGCGCTGCTTACTGGCGCTTTGGCCTTGAGCTGTTCAAGGCTCAGGGGTGTGTTTTCGTCGAGTGGAATATTGTTCGCCGTCGCCATTACCAGGTTGTAGTCGCCACGAGTGAACTGGTGTTCTGAGGCTTGCAAGGCTCGTTCAGCAGGTGAACAGGCTTGGGCTTTCTTCAGTTGCTCCCGTGCCTGGGAAACGAACTCACCTTTGATTACCGTGTGGTAGTTATCGGTGTGCGCGTTCCAGAACCTGTCGAATTTCTGGGTCATCTGGGTTTGAAAGTCGGTTTTCCAGCTCTCGTGCATCACTTGTGACGGCTTGAGGTCGATTTGATTGTGCTTGCCGTAACCGCCTTTATCGCTTTGCCCTGCGGGCTGGGTATACAAACCTGCCTCGAGGTCGAGGTTGCCAGGCACCCAGTCGTGCTCGGAGAAGTTCTTCAGCAAGGCGTCGGGTAAGCGCAGTGAGGACCAGGGCTCCTGAAAAGTGTGTTCCCAGCCGGTAGCCGTGTCCGCGCTTTCACCGCCTTTGAAGCGGTTCAAATAGACAGTATCGGAGTCGATAGGTTTGCCCGTGAGTTTGAGCAGCAGGTCATCCGCCCATTTCTTGGCTTCTGCCCGCGTATTGGGCAGGTTGTTGGCGACGTCAACCGCCAGGCGCTTGTAAGCCAACGCCTGTGGTGCGGTGCTGTAGTACTTGGCGGCATTGTGTTGTTGCTCTTGCAGCGCCTGTGCCGAGCGGCTGCTGGCAGGGCGCAGGCGGTCATCGGCGGGGATAGGGTCGAAGGTGTCTTTATGTTCCAGATGCCTTATTTGTGCTCGAGCCTGGGACAGCGTCTGGGGAAGGGGCACGCCTTCAAAGTTGGCCACCACTTTTGCGCTGACCTGTATGGAGTCCTTACCCAACCTCACACGCAAATCACCGTTATTGCCAGGGGCGATAACTTTTGCGGCGTCCAGCAGGGGGCCTGAAATTTGTCCCCAGCCTGATGTATCCGACAGATGGAAGGTTTTCGTTTTGCCCTCGACCTCGGCGGACAAGGTACCTGTAGAGGGGTTGATTGAAAGCAAGGTGTCCGGGGCGAAGTGTTGTTCGCGCAGCCAGCCCTGTACGACGGCATTTTCCAAGTGCGTGCGATACAGCCCAAGCCATTGGCCCAGGGTGCTTTGGGGCGGTACGGTTATAAGCCCGGCATTGCCCTGCAACACCTTGCGTTGTGCGGCCTCGAGGTAGGCCTTGAGCAGGGCTGTTTCGTCAGGGTGGACGGTTTTTGCAGTGGGCGGTGGCGGTGTCACCTGCGCTTGAGTGTTCGATATCGGATGGGGGACGGCGGACGGCAGCGATGGCGAGGATGTCGGATTGAGTGAAAGGGACATAAGTTCGGCTCTCATTGTATGAATAGATGCCAGCACAGCCCTCCCTGGTAGCTATGGCAGTAATGAGTCGTGAAAGCCGGGCGCTTGATTCCTGTTAAATATGCTGCCGTATATGACGGCGCGCCAGCGCGCAAAAAAAGGCGCAGGCCCCGTGGGGCTGCGCCTTTGTTCTGTCTAAAAAAGTTACTGTAAAACTTCGATCACGCCGTCGATGCATAGAGAAGTACAGTCGCCGGTCACCTTTACTCATAAATAAAGTTCAAGGTTAAGGGGTGAATGTCACGGGCTTATAGGTGAAGGCCCACCACTTGAGTGGGTTCCAATAGGGGTTGGTCTTCGACGGTACGAAACGTGAGATTACCTTCATCTCATCGGCGATACGCTGCTCAGCCTGGGCTTTAGCGAAGTCTGTTACAGTCGGAGTAAGGGGGAAACCCTTCTGTTGCAGGTTTTGGAGATAAGCTTTTTCTATTTTGCCAACGGCAGCCGTTATATTTTCCGGCGCAAGGTTCGCGGTGAGAGTGCCGGTGTACCCTTTTACAGGGCGCCTTATCAGCCTTTGAAATTGAGCGGCAAAGGAAGCGTCTCCCCCAGTTGCAGAATTGCATGACAACAGGCGTATGTTGTCAAACAATTCCGGGCGTATACCCTTTGCATGAAGAGTCTGAAGCAACTCTGCCGGGGTGTTGAGTTGGCCATCGTACACAACTCTTGCTACGCCAGTTTCAGGGTTGAAACTGCCATGGACGAGGATATTCAATCGTTGTTCTGTACCTTTTTTATTAATGTCGACAAAGGTATACAGCTTCTCGTTGATCACATTCAGGTCATTTACTTCACCACTCAGGATGACGGCTTTTTCACCCGTAGAAAAAAGTGCCTCACCCGTGGGTATGTTTTCTACGGAACTCAGTGGTGGAAGTTTTCCGTTTGTGCCTTCGACGGGCGGGCGGGCGCCCCCACTATTAGCCGGCACCGAACGATTTGATTCGTCTGTTTCGACGTTTGTGGGAATATGACTGTCGTTCGAAGCTTTTGGTGCGCGCACAAATTCAAAATCCTGTGTCTCGGAATTGTACCTCCAACTGTAGTTCTTGCTGCTAGACGGGGGGGAAGGCAACTCAAGTTCACCCAGGCCCGCTTCTACCCCATTTGGGTGCAAGTTCGTGCACCAGTTGCAGGCTCGATATCACCGCTGCGGCAGTGCCGCCAACGCGATCGTCGGCGGTCATGCCGTGAATGGAGTCATGCACACCGAAGACAATATTGCCCGCGTTACCAAGGACGGGCACGTAACCGAAGGTGCGTCCCCATAATTCCTTCGCGTTCTTCCACGCTTGCTGCTCGGAACCAAACACCTGCGTTTGGTCGGCCCATACTGCGTTCTTGGCGTTCACAGCTTGGTACTCGTTAGCAATGCCGGACTCAAGGTTTCCCCATTTCAAGAAGTATTCGCTATTTCGTGATTGGGTATAATTGAAAGTCTCCCTCACAGGCACAGCCTTGTCTTTTATCCAGCTTTGATAACCGGGGTATGTAGCCCTGTTGGAGTCGATCAGGTTTTCGAGCACATTTGCGGCCGATGGCCAATGAGAGTCTTTGCCGCCCTGCCTGTCACTGGCATTAAAACTACTGTACAGCTCATTACGATTTTTTTCAGCCCAGTGGGCAAAATCGTCATCGCCGTATATTTCACTGACCGTGCCGTTTTTCAAGTCAATGAGCAAACCTTTATTAGGCCGGTGGTCGTAATCGCCGTGATAGTTGGTGAACGGGATAAATGCATGCCCTGCCAGTGGGTAGCCATATATGTTTGGGATGACCACGTTGCCGTTTCTGTAAAGTGTACGATGGATTGCGTCTTGCCCTTCGGGGGAGAGTTGTTCATAGCTGTTCTTGTCGTTACGCAGGCTTTCTAGAGTTCCGCGCACAGCATAGGCATCCGCTTTTCCGGAGCGTTTCGCCAAGGCACCGTACATGTCGCGCATAGGCTCGGCTACATCCACCTTCCAGTGAGCCTGTAGACGCGCACCCAGCGCTTCCAGATCGTTGATCTTGTTCGCGTCTTGTGGCTTGACTTTCGTCTCTTGAAAATTGAGTAAACCGCCTTCCGGTGTTCTGTCGTGCTTAAGGGCACCGGCTGCAATTTCCCATGCATAGTAAGTGCGTTCTTCGGTGTTGGTCTGCACCTCTTTCTTCCATTTACCTACGTAGGAGTTGAACGTCACGGTGAATTTTTCATGTGGGTCGTACCCGGCAGCCAGTAACCCGCCACTGAAGTAACCCGCAGGCTCTAGAAAATGGCGAACGTTCTGGAATTTGACGTTGTTTTCGCCTTCCTTACCCTGTTCCAAGGTATTGATGTGTGCCACTACACGTCCGGCATAGGCTTCTATGCGCTGCACCTGTTCCTTGAGCGGATAGCTCGTAGGCGCAGAAACGGTGTCTCCCCCATAAATGACGCCTTTGGAGAAATCAAGCTCATGGTCCTGCGGTGGCGCGGTCGTATTTTTTACTGGCGGCGAGGGAGCAACTGTCCGAGTTGGATTAAAGTCTGCAATGGGTGGTCCGCCGGGGCTCAGCGGGGGGTGCCATTGCGGTGTGGTGTTCGCTTTGTTTGCTGGGGGCGCTGTTTGAGTTGGGTTAAAGTCTGCAATCGGTGGTCCGCTGGGAATAAGCGGGGGATGCCCGAAAGAAGAAAGTGTCTTCATGAATGACTCACTTTATTAATGATTTAAAGTTATTTTCTTGAAGTGTTATGGCATTGGCGTGGAGTTAGTGGCCAGCTAACGTTACTGGCTCTTCTATTCCGTAAGGCTTCCCTCAGTTTGTAGGGCAGTGCCTGTATAGTTTTACACGTATTAGGTGGCGGCAGGTGTGCGAAAAGTTCCAGATCGCACGCGCCCTGTATGTCAAATGTTTTCTAAGATGCAACCTGTAGCGATCAAAAAAACCAGAAGTATCGCTTCGGTTAAGACGGTACATGTAGCGTAGGTGTGACCTCTACACGGATAGGCGCGGAGAGTTATAGTTCTGGATGCTTTTATATTTATATCCGGGATCGCTTCGATCTCGGGAACATCGTTGATGTTGTCAGTGTTTTTGATCCGTTGGATGAGTTTGAGCCCGGTTTTTGATACGACGGTCGTGGCGGTGCTCGGGGGGGGGCGCCTAGGTTGGTGGCATCGTCAAATCGGGTACCGACAGCCATCCAAAAAAAGGCGCAAGCCCGTAGGGCTGCGCCTTTGTCCTGTCTAAAAACTTACTGTAAAACTTCGATCACGCCGTCGGCACTCATAGTGACCTGGCTGGTGCCAGCTTCCACTTCAGGCGTCGGCGCTGAATCGGCCATGGCGGCTTTCATCATCATGCCGCCACTGCGGGCGTAAGGCATTGGGTAGCCATTGGTGTTGAAGTTCAGGTTGACGATCTTGTAGCCCTTGCCGCCGAGTGCATCGGTAGCCAGTTGCGCGCGCGCCTTGAACGCCGCCACCGCATCTTTGAGCAGTGCATCTTCGCTGGCCTTGCGCGTGGTGTCGGCGATGGCGAAGTCCATGCTGTCCATTTTCAAGGTGTTCAACAACTCGCCGGTGAGTTTGGACAGCGCCGGGAAATCCGCGCTTTCCAGGCGCAGCTCGGCGCGTTCACGCCAGCCGGTGATCTTCTGGTTCTTGCTGTCGTAGATCGGGTAGCTGTTGCGGCTGCCCTGGCGCAAGGTCACGCCTTTGACTTCGCGCGCCTGGCCCAGGGCCTGGTTCAGGGTGGTGGTGATTTCGGCAGCAAGCTTGGCCGGGTCGGCGTTTTGCGATTCGGTGTAAAGAGTGACGATCATCTTGTCGCGGGCCACTTCCTGGCTGGCTTCGGCGCGCAGGGAGATCTGGTTGTAATGCAATGCATCGGCGGCCATGGCCGGCAGGCTCGCCAGAGCGCTGGCGCTGAAGGTAATGATGGCTGCACTGCGAATGAAACGAGACATGGAAGCTCCTTGAGATAGTCGTGTTCGGTAAGACTGTAGACGCTGGCATCGGGTTCTTCGGGTTTACACATTACCCACAAGTTATGCGGGCGCCGACGAACGGTCATTTACCCGGCCTGCGTCAAAGAGCCACACACGCCGTGCCAGCAGGTCTGCTTCGTTTATACTCGTGCCGATCCGCCTGCAGCGCTCACCGGGAGAGCTCATGCTCGCCGCCGTAAAACTGACTTCCGCCACTCGCCAGAACCTCTGGCGCCTGACGTTCATTCGCACCCTGGTACTGGCCGCGCAGGCCGGTTCCGTCGGGCTTGCCTATTGGTTCGACCTGTTGCCGCTGCCCTGGCTGCAACTGGCCGTGACCCTGGGTTTTTCCACCGTATTGTGTGTGTTCACCGCCATTCGATTGCGTACCACTTGGCCGGTGACCGAGTTGGAATACGCCCTGCAACTGGCCTGTGACCTGTTTATCCACAGCGTGTTGCTGTACTTCTCCGGCGGTTCCACCAACCCCTTTGTCTCCTACTACCTGGTGCCTTTGACCATCGCCGCCGTGACCCTGCCGTGGCGCTATTCGGTGGTCCTGTCGGGCATCGCGCTGACGCTGTACACCTTGCTGTTGGCACAGTTTTACCCCTTGCAGACATTCCCCATCGCCCGGGAAAACCTGCAAATCTATGGGATGTGGTTGAGCTTCGCCCTGTCGGCGGCAGTCATTACCTTCTTCGCCGCGCGCATGGCCGAAGAACTGCGTCGTCAGGAAGAACTGCGTGCCATTCGCCGTGAAGAGGGCCTGCGTGACCAGCAGTTGCTGGCCGTGGCCACCCAGGCCGCTGGCGCCGCCCATGAGTTGGGCACGCCGCTGGCGACCATGAGCGTGCTGCTCAAGGAAATGACCCAGGACCATCACGACCCGGCCCTGCAGGATGATTTGAGCGTGCTGCAGGAACAGGTCAAGCAGTGCAAGCTGACGCTCCAGCAACTGGTGCGCGCCGCCGAGGCCAATCGCCGTCTGGCGGTCGAAATGCAAGACGTCACCCAATGGCTCGATGAGGCGCTGAACCGCTGGCACCTGATGCGTCCCGAAGCCAGTTACCGCTTCAACCTGCTGGGCCAAGGCAGCGTACCGCGCATGGCGCCACCGCCAGACCTGACCCAGGCGCTGCTCAACTTGCTGAACAATGCCGCCGATGCCTGCCCTGAAGGCCTCGGCGTGCAGTTGGACTGGGACGCGGAAAACGTCACCATCAGCATTCGTGACCACGGCGCCGGCGTGCCGTTGGCCATTGCCGAGCAGATCGGCAAACCCTTCTTTACCACCAAGGGCAAAGGCTTCGGCCTGGGCCTGTTTTTGAGCAAGGCCAGCGTGACCCGCGCGGGCGGCTCAGTGAAGCTCTATAGTCATGAGGAAGGTGGCACGCTCACCGAGCTGCGCCTGCCCCGTGTCGCACGAGGAGATATCGATGAGTGACGAGATCCAAGTCGAAGGCGAAGAACTGCCGCACCTGCTGCTGGTAGATGACGACGCGACCTTTACCCGCGTGATGGCGCGCGCCATGAGCCGGCGCGGTTTTCGCGTCAGCACCGCAGGTTCTGCTGAAGAGGGCCTGACCATCGCCCAGGCCGACCTGCCGGACTACGCTGCCCTGGACCTGAAAATGGACGGCGACTCGGGCCTGGTGCTGCTGCCCAAGCTGCTGGAACTCGACCCGGAAATGCGCGTGGTGATCCTCACCGGTTACTCCAGCATCGCCACCGCCGTCGAGGCGATCAAGCGCGGCGCCTGCAACTACCTGTGCAAACCAGCGGATGCCGACGACGTGCTGGCCGCCTTGCTGTCCGAGCATGCCGACCTCGACACCCTGGTGCCGGAAAATCCGATGTCGGTGGACCGCCTGCAGTGGGAACACATCCAGCGCGTGTTGACCGAACACGAAGGCAACATCTCCGCCACCGCCCGCGCCCTGGGCATGCACCGCCGCACGCTGCAACGCAAGTTGCAGAAGCGCCCGGTACGACGCTGAACGGCAACTGAACAACCCGCTTCAGGCTGCACGGACGCACGAACCGATCCCCTATGATCGGTTCAAACGCCTGTGACTTTTTCCTACCGAGCCTGAACGATGAATCAGAACGCTGAATACCGCGCGGTCAACGATGCGGTGCGTGGGCAATTCTTCCGCCGAACCTGGGCGATGATCACCCCCTATTGGCGCAGTGAAGAGAAGGGCAGGGCCTGGCTGCTGCTGGCCGCCGTGATTGGCCTGTCGCTGTTCAGCGTGGCGATCTCCGTGTGGATCAACCACTGGTACAAAGACTTCTACAACGCCTTGGAGAAGAAGGACACAGCGGCCTTCTGGCAACTGATCGGCTATTTCGGCGGGATCGCGGCGGTGGCGATACTCGGTGCGGTGTACCGCCTTTACCTGACCCAGATGCTGACGATCCGCTGGCGCGCCTGGCTCACCGAAAAACACTTCAGCCGCTGGCTGGCCCACAAGAATTACTACCAGCTGGAGCAGGGCGGCTACACCGATAACCCGGACCAGCGGATTTCCGAAGACCTTAACAACTTCACGTCCGGCACTTTAAGCCTGGGCCTCGGCTTGCTGCGTAACGTGGTCAGCCTGGTGTCATTCTCGATCATCCTGTGGGGCGTCTCGGGCAGCATCGAAGTGTTCGGCATCACCATCCCCGGCTACATGTTCTGGTGTGCGCTGCTGTACGCCGCCGTGGGCAGTTGGCTGACGCACCTGATCGGCCGGCGCTTGATTGGCCTGAGCAACCAACAACAACGCTTCGAAGCGGACCTGCGTTTTTCCATGGTGCGGGTGCGTGAGAATGCCGAAAGTATCGCCCTGTACAACGGCGAGCCGAATGAAAGGCAGCGCCTGAGCACGCGCTTCGGCAAGGTCTGGCAGAACTTCTGGGACATCATGAAAGTGTCCAAGCGCCTGACCTTTTTCACCGCCGGCTACAGCCAGATCGCGATCATCTTCCCGTTTATCGTCGCCGCGCCGCGCTACTTCACCGGCAAGATCGAGCTGGGCGAGCTGATGCAAATCAACTCGGCGTTCGGCAACGTACAAGAGAACTTCAGCTGGTTTATCAACGCCTATTCGGAGCTGGCGACATGGCGCGCCACCAGCGACCGTCTATTGAGTTTCCAGCAAGCCATGAGCGACAACGAGCAACGCACGCCGGCGATCGACGTGCGCCCTGAAGGCGAGCGCCTGGTGATCAACGACCTGGGCATGGACCTGGCCGACGGCCGCCATTTGCTCACCGACGCCGACATGACCGTGGAGCCTGGCCAGCGCGTCATGCTCAGCGGGCGTTCCGGCAGCGGCAAGAGCACCTTGCTGCGGGCGATGGGGCACCTGTGGCCCGCCGGGCATGGCAGCATTCGCCTGCCGGCGACGCGCTACCTGTTCCTGCCGCAAAAGCCTTACCTGCCGATTGGTACGCTCAAGGCCGTGTTGAGTTACCCACAGGACGACAGCGTCTACGCGCCAGAACGTTATGCACAGGTGCTGGAAACCTGCCGCCTGCCCCATCTGGTCAGCCGCCTGGATGAAGCCAACCACTGGCAACGCATGCTCTCGCCCGGCGAACAACAGCGCCTGGCCTTTGCCCGTGCGTTGTTGTTTGCACCGCGATGGCTGTACATGGATGAGGCGACCTCGGCCATGGATGAAGAAGACGAGGCGACCTTGTACCAGGCGTTGATCGATGAACTGCCGGGGCTGAGCATCGTCAGCGTCGGCCACCGCAGCAGCCTCAAGCGTTTCCATGGGCGGCATGTGCGCATTGACGGTGGGCGGTTGCAGGAACAGCAACTCACTTAAGCTCTTGCGCGCTTAATGTAGGAGCGGAGTGTCTGAGGCAGGTGTGTCAACGGGCACACCGCTATCGCAGGCAAGCCAGCTCCCACAGGGGGGCGGTGTTGTCTGATGGTTCAGGCACCTAATAAAAAGCCCGGCTGATCATCGATCAGCCGGGCTTTTTTATTGCTCGAAGATGACTTACTTCTTCAAGCCGTAATGCTCATCCAACATGCCTGGGGCGTTCGGCGTTTTTGGCGCGTAGTCCCGTGGTGGCTCCTGGTTTTCCCGTGGTGGGGTCAGGCGTTCCCGTGGGGTTTGCGGTGCATCGGAATGCAGCGCGGCCAGCAGACGCTGGCGGGTGATGTCGTCGAGGGCCAGGCGGTTAGCGCCATCGGCGAGGTGATCCTGTACTTCCTGGTAGCTCTGGGTGAGCTTCTTGACCAGGGTCGCGGTGCTGTTGAAGTGGGTAACAACCTCGTTCTGATAACTGTCAAAACGTTCCTGAATGTCATCCAGCTGACGCTGCGTGCGGTTAGGCGCGGCATTGGGCAGCAGGCGGGCAACCAGGAAACCAATGGCGACACCGGCAACCAGGGCAAGAGTCGGCAACAACCAAACTAAGAGCGAGTGTTCCACGAGTCCTTCCTCTATAAACGGCTTTGCTTTACGTTAACGGCTCAAACCTGCGCTGTATACCGCGATTAAGCTCGCAATGATGCCATGCACAGACTTTTAGCTAGACGAGTCGACCCCTTGAGAGGTCACGGAGTTCATCCTTGCTCATGCGTGAAACCCCCGTTTTGATCGATGGCCCGGTGGGCCAATTGGAAGCCCTGTACCTGGATCACCCCGAACCACGTGGCCTGGCGCTGGTTTGCCACCCTAACCCGGTACAGGGTGGGACCATGCTCAATAAAGTCGTATCGACCTTGCAACGCACCGCCCGCGACGCGGGTTTGATTACTTTGCGTTTCAATTACCGGGGCGTCGGTGCCAGTGCCGGTACTCACGACATGGCCAGCGGTGAAGTCGATGATGCAGAAGCGGCCGCCACCTGGTTGCGGGAAAAGCACCCGGACCTGCCGATCACCTTGCTGGGTTTTTCCTTCGGCGGTTACGTGGCTGCCAGTCTCGGCGGGCGTTTGGAAGCCAAGGGCGAGAAGCTCGCGCACTTGTTCATGGTGGCTGCGGCGGTGATGCGCCTGGGCGAGTCGGACGTGCTGCCCCAAGGCTGCCCGTTGACCCTGATCCAGCCGGAAACCGATGAAGTTGTGGACCCGCAACTCGTCTACGCCTGGTCCGCCGCCCTGAAACGCCCCCATGAGCTGCTGAAAGTGGCAGAATGCGGACACTTTTTTCATGGCAAGCTGACCGATCTCAAGGATCTGGTGCTGCCACGCCTTTCGAATTGATGACAAGCGATCACCCATGACGACCCGTACCCGTATCCTCACCGGCATCACCACCACCGGCACGCCGCACCTGGGCAACTACGCCGGTGCGATTCGCCCGGCGATCCTCGCCAGCGAAGACGCGAATGCCGACTCCTTCTACTTCCTGGCCGACTACCACGCCCTGATCAAATGCGATGACCCGCAGCGCATCCAGCGCTCGCGTATGGAAATCGCCGCGACTTGGCTGGCCGGTGGCCTGGATGTGAACCGAGTGACCTTCTACCGCCAGTCGGACATCCCGGAAATCCCCGAGCTGACCTGGCTGCTGACCTGCGTTGCCGCCAAGGGCCTGCTCAACCGCGCCCATGCCTACAAGGCCTCGGTGGACAAGAACGTGGAAAACGGTGAAGACCCGGATGCGGGTATCAGCATGGGCCTGTACAGCTACCCGGTGCTGATGGCAGCGGACATCCTGATGTTCAACGCGCACAAGGTGCCGGTGGGGCGCGACCAGATCCAGCACGTGGAAATGGCCCGCGACATCGGCCAGCGTTTCAACCACCTGTTCGGCAACGGTAAAGAATTCTTCACCATGCCCGAGGCGCTGATCGAAGAAAGCGTGGCCACCTTGCCGGGCCTGGATGGCCGCAAGATGTCTAAGAGCTACGACAACACCATCCCGTTGTTCACCAGCGCCAAGGACATGAAGGACGCGATCTCGCGGATCGTCACCGACTCCCGCGCGCCAGGCGAACCCAAGGATCCGGACAATTCGCACCTGTTCACCCTTTACCAGGCGTTCGCGACCAAGGCCCAGGAAGCCCAATTCCGTGGCGAGCTGCTAGAAGGCCTGGGCTGGGGCGAGGCAAAGAACCGTCTGTTCCAACTGCTCGACGGCCAGCTCGGCGAAGCGCGCGAGCGTTACCACCAACTGATGTCGCGCCCATCGGACATGGAAGACCTGCTGCAGGTCGGCGCGAAAAAAGCCCGTGCCGTGGCGGCACCGTTCCTGGCCGAGCTGCGTGAAGCGGTGGGCCTGCGTTCGTTCGTCAACCAGGCGGCGGCGCCGGTCGCCACCAAGAAAAAAGCAGCGAAGGCTGCGCGGTTTGTGAGCTTCCGTGAAACTGACGGCAGCTTCCGCTTCCGCCTGCTGGCCGCTGATGGCGAGCAACTGCTGCTGTCGCGCAACTTTGCCGATGGCAAAGCAGCCGGCGCGGTGACCAAGCAACTGCAAAGTGGTGATGCGCTGGACGTACGCGCCGAGGCCCTGGGCTTCAGCGTATGGCTGGACGGCGCCGCAGTCGCTGACAGTGCCGAGTATGCCGATCAAGCATCGCGTGACGCGGCCATCGAAGCCTTGCGCGTTGCGTTGACCCCAATCGAGGATTAACCCGACCAAGGGTTGATTGCCATTATCCAGGGCCGTCGTTACAGTGTCGGCCCGTTTTTGTTGCCTTGCTAACGAAATTATGACGCCCCTAGAACGATATCAAGCTGATCTGAAACGCCCCGAGTTCTTCCACGACGCGGCCCAGGAAAATGCCGTGCGTCATTTGCAGCGCCTGTACGAGGACCTCGTGGCCGCGTCGCAAAGCAAGCCAGGGATGTTCAGCAAGCTGTTTGGCAAGAAAGACCACACGCCGGTCAAGGGCCTGTATTTCTGGGGCGGCGTGGGTCGGGGCAAGACTTACCTGGTAGACACCTTCTTTGAAGCGCTGCCGTTCAAGGAAAAAGTGCGTACGCACTTCCACCGCTTCATGAAGCGCGTGCACGAAGAGATGAAGACCCTGCCGGGCGAGAAAAACCCGCTGACCATCATCGCCAAGCGTTTCGCCCAAGAGGCCCGGGTGATCTGCTTCGATGAATTCTTCGTCTCCGACATCACCGACGCCATGATCCTTGGCACCCTGATGGAAGAACTGTTCAAGAACGGTGTGACCCTGGTGGCCACGTCGAACATCGTGCCCGATGGCCTGTACAAGGACGGCCTGCAACGTGCACGCTTCCTGCCGGCCATTGCGCTGATCAAGCAGAACACCGATATCGTCAACGTCGACAGCGGCGTCGACTACCGCTTGCGTCACCTGGAGCAAGCCGAGCTGTTCCACTTCCCGCTCAACGAAGCCGCACACGAAAGCCTGAAGAAAAGCTTCCGTGCGCTGACGCCGGAATGCACCCAGGCGGTGGAAAACGACAAGCTGATGATCGAGAACCGCGAAATCATCGCACTGCGCACCTGCGATGACGTAGCCTGGTTCGAGTTCCGCCAACTGTGCGATGGGCCACGCAGCCAGAACGATTACATCGAGCTGGGCAAGATCTTCCACGCCGTGATCTTGAGTGGTGTGGAACAGATGGGCGTGACCACCGACGATATCGCCCGACGGTTCATCAACATGGTCGATGAGTTCTATGACCGTAACGTCAAGCTGATCATCTCGGCGGAAGTCGAACTCAAGGACCTCTATACGGGTGGTCGCTTGAACTTCGAATTCCAGCGCACCTTGAGTCGCCTGCTGGAAATGCAGTCCCACGAGTTCCTGTCGCGCGGGCACAAGCCTTAATCAATCTCCGGCTCAATGGAGATCTAATGTGGGAGCCGGGCTTGCCCGCGATGGGGGTGTATCAGTCAACTATAGGCTGGCTGATACACCGTCATCGCAGGCAAGCCAGCGCCCACAATGGTTTGTGTTGGCCTGGAGTCAGGCGGCCTGCTGAAATTGCTGGCGATACTGGTTGGGCGACAACTCCGTGTGCTGCCTGAACAACCGCGCAAAGAAACTCGCATCGTCGTAACCCACCTCATAACTGATGGTCTTGATGCTCTTGCGGCTGCCCGAGAGCAGGCCCTTGGCTGTCTCGATGCGCAGCCGTTGCAGGTAATGCAGCGGCTTGTCACCGGTGGCGGTCTGGAAGCGGCGCATGAAGTTGCGGATGCTCATGCCGTGTTCCCGGGCGACGTCTTCAAAGCGGAATTTGTCGGCAAAGTGCTCTTCAAGCCAATGCTGGATCTGCAGGATGATCACATCCTGATGCAGCTTCTGCCCGCCAAACCCGATACGCCCCGGTGAATAGTTGCGCTGCACTTCATAGAGAATGTCGCGGGCCACGGCCTGGGCGATGTTGGCGCCACAGAAGCGTTCGATCAGGTAGATATAAAGGTCGCAGGCCGAGGTGGTGCCGCCGGCGCAATACAGGTTGTCGGCGTCTGTGAGGTGCTTGTCCTGATTGAGCTGCACCTTGGGGAAGCGCTCGCTGAAAGCGTTGAAAAAACGCCAGTAGGTGGTCGCCTCCTTGCCATCGAGCAGCCCGGCTTCGGCCAGCCAGAACACCCCGGTGGCCTCGCCGCACAGCACAGCCCCGCGAGCATGTTGTTCGCGCAGCCACGGCAGCACCTGGGGGTAGCGGGTGCACAACACATCGAAGTCGTCCCAGAAGGCCGGCAGCACGATGATGTCGGCGTCTTCGAGGCCGCCGTCCACCGGCATGATCACATCGCTGAAGCTGCGCACGGACTGGCCGTCGGGGCTGACCAGGCGCGTTTCGAACCCTGGGGTCAGGCCCAGGCCTTGCTGTTTGCCATGGCGCAGGCTGGCGAGATGGAAGAAATCCTTGGCTTGCATGAGGGTGGAAGCGAATACCCGATCAATGGCCAAAATGCTGACGCGCCGCAACGGCGTGGAGATTTGGTTAGACATAATTTCATTTATTCTTATAGGGGAAAGTGGTCACCAGACGGCTGGATCGTCTTATTTTTTGTCGCATGTGTCCAGTGTCCCGTGACGCCTTCGGGGCATAGGCTCTGTGGGCTCGTCCTTGTCCGACAATCCACACAGGTGACCCATGATCCCCAGAACCTTGTTCAGCTCGGAGCACGAACTCTTCCGTGAGAGCGTGCGCACCTTCCTCGAAAAACACGCCGTGCCCTTCCATGGGCAATGGGAAAAGCAGGGCTATATCGACCGTAACCTGTGGAACCAGGCGGGGGAGGCGGGCATGTTGTGTTCCCACCTGCCAGAGGAATACGGCGGCCTGGGCGCGGATTTTCTCTACAGCGCGGTGGTGATCGAAGAGGTCAGCCGCCTGGGTTTGACCGGCATCGGCTTTTCCCTGCATTCGGATATCGTCGCGCCGTACATCCTGCATTACGGCAGTGAAGCGCTGAAGCACAAGTACCTGCCCCAGTTGATCTCCGGGGAGATGGTCACTGCCATCGCCATGACCGAGCCGGGCGCCGGTTCCGACCTGCAAGGGGTCAAGACCAGCGCCGTGCTGGACGGCGATGAGTACGTGATCAACGGCTCCAAGACCTTTATCACCAACGGCTACCTGGCCGATCTGGTGATCGTCGTCGCCAAGACCGACCCCAAGGCCGGCGCCAAGGGCACCAGCCTGTTCCTGGTGGAAGCCGATACGCCGGGCTTCGACAAGGGCAAGCGCCTGGAGAAAGTCGGCATGAAGGCCCAGGACACCTCGGAGCTGTTCTTCCAGGACGTGCGCGTGCCCAAGGAAAACCTGCTGGGCCAGGCGGGCATGGGCTTTGCCTACCTGATGCAAGAGTTGCCGCAAGAACGCCTGACCGTGGCGATTGGCGCGCTGTCCTCAGCCGAAGCGGCGTTGCAGTGGACCCTTGAGTACACCCGTGAGCGCAAGGCGTTCGGCAAGGCGATTGCCGATTTCCAGAACACTCGGTTCAAGCTGGCGGAGATGGCCACCGAGATTCAGATTGGCCGTGTTTTTGTGGACAAGTGCATGGCTATGCACCTGGAAGGCAAGCTGGACGTGCCTACCGCAGCGATGGCCAAGTACTGGGCCACAGACCTGCAATGCAAGGTGCTCGATGAGTGCGTGCAGTTGCATGGCGGTTACGGGTTCATGTGGGAATACCCGATTGCCCGGGCCTGGGCGGATGCGCGGGTGCAGCGCATTTATGCGGGGACCAATGAGATCATGAAGGAGATCATTGCGCGGGCGCTTTGATGGATCGTTCCCACGCTCCGCGTGGGAACGCCTCATGTGACGCTCTGCGTCACGACTCTGAAAGCGGACGCAGAGCGTCCAAGGCGGCATTCCCACGCAGAGCGTGGGAATGATCAGTGCGGGTCAATCAGGGTGCCGGATTCGGATGATCCTTCTGAATCGCCTCAATCCCTTCCAACACCTCTTTCGATAATTTCAGATCGGCACTGGCGATGTTGCTGTCCAGTTGTTCCAGCGATGTGGCGCCAATAATATTGCTGGTCACAAACGGCTGTTGCGTCACAAACGCCAGCGCCATCTGCGCCGGGTCCAGGCCATGTTCCCGCGCAAGAGCCACATAGCGGCTGCACGCCGCTTCCGACTGCGGGTTGAAGTAACGGCTGAAGCGGCTGTATTCAGTCAGGCGCGCCTTGGCCGGGCGTGCGCCATTTTCGTACTTGCCACTGAGCATGCCGAACGCCAAAGGCGAATAGGCCAGCAAGCCGCACTGTTCACGAATGGCAACCTCCGCCAGGCCCACTTCAAAGCTGCGGTTGAGCAGGTTGTAGGGGTTCTGGATCGACACGGCGCGCGGCCAGCCGCGGGCTTCGGCCAGGGCCAGGAACTTCATGGTGCCCCACGGCGTTTCGTTGGACAGGCCAATGTGGCGGATCTTGCCGGCCTTCACCTGTTCGTCCAGGGCTTCGAGCGTTTCCTCCAGTGGGGTGAGGTCATCTTCGTCCTTGTGCTTGTAGCTCAACTGGCCGAAGAAGTTGGTGCTGCGCTCCGGCCAGTGCAATTGGTAGAGGTCGATCCAGTCGGTCTGCAGGCGCTTGAGGCTGGCGTCGAGGGCTGCGCCGATGTGCTGGCGGTTGTGGCGCAGGTGGCCATCGCGGATATAGTCGATGGCTGGCTCCTATAGACATCTCCGAGCCCACGGGACTGTCGCTGGGAAATCGTATGCCGGCTTCTGCTTGAAAAAAAAAAAAACCTTAGCGACAAATCCACGCTCACTATAGTAGTCTACTTTCTCCATGTTCGCCTGCAGCTGCGGTCGCCAGATATCTCTTT